>NZ_JBHYFM010000006.1:0-144676 GCF_051859525.1 Roseinatronobacter sp.
CCCCCCCCCCCCCCCCCCCCCCCCCCCCCCCCCCCCCCCCCCCCCCCCCCCCCCCCCCCCCCCCCCCCCCCCCCCCCTTCCCCTGTTTCATGGCGTCCAGCGCAGGAAATTCGCAATCATCCGCAGGCCGGTGGCTTGCGATTTTTCAGGGTGGAACTGGGTGCCAACGATATTGTCCCGCGCCACAATCGCAGTCACCGGCCCCTCATAATCGACATGTGCCAGCAGATGCGCAGGATCCGTCACGCGGAACTGGTAGCTATGCACGAAATAGGCATGATCGCCGCTTTGCACGCCCTCCAGCACCGGATGGGCGCGGTCGATCACCAGATCATTCCAGCCCATATGTGGCACTTTCAGCGCGGGATCATTTGGCGCGATGCGCACCACCTCGCCGCCGATCCAGTCCAGACCGGCCACATCTTCATATTCGCGCCCGATGCTGGCCAGCATCTGCATGCCCACGCAGATCCCCATAAACGGCACTGCGCGGCGCAGGACCGCCTCCTCCAAGGCGTCATGCAGCCCGTCCACGGCCCCCAGCGCGCGCCGACAGGCGGGAAACGCCCCGTCACCGGGCAGCACGATACGCGTTGCGCGCGCCACATCCTCCGCGCGTGCGCTGACCAGCACATCGCCCGCGCCCGTCTCTGCGGACATGCGCTGGAACGCTTTTTCGGCGGAATGCAGATTGCCGCTTTCGTAATCAACCAGAACTGTCAGCATCTGTGCCTACAATGCCCCCTTGGTGGACGGGATTGCATCGCCCTTGCGCGGGTCGGTTTCCACGGCCATGCGCAGCGCGCGCGCAACCGCCTTGAAGGCCGCTTCCGCAATGTGGTGGCTGTTGATGCCATGTATCTGATCGATATGCAGCGTAATCCCGCCATGTGTGGCCAGTGCCTGAAAGAACTCGCGCACCAGTTCGGTGTCGAATGTGCCGATTTTCGCGGTCGGAAAGTCCACATTCCACACCAGAAAGGGGCGCGCCGACAGGTCCAGCGCGCAGCGGACCTGCGCGTCATCCATCGGCAGATGGCACTCGCCATAGCGCCGGATGCCACGCTTGTCGCCCAAAGCCTGCGCGATCGCCTGACCCAGCGCTATGCCGCAATCCTCGACCGTGTGGTGGTCATCAATATGCAGATCGCCCACCGCCTTCAGCGTGATGTCGATCAGCGAATGGCGCGCAAGCTGGTCCAGCATGTGATCGAAGAACCCCACGCCGGTCTGAATGTCATAAGCGCCGCTTCCGTCCAGATTGACGCTGGCCGAAATATCGGTCTCGGCGGTTTTGCGGGTGATCAGGGCCTCGCGCATCGGCAATCCTTCATTCTGTTCGTCTGTCTGGCATGCGTGGGTGGTATAGGCGCTTGCGCGGGTCGGGGGAAGGGGGCAATCTGGGCGCGACAGATGAAAAGGGGCGCAGATGACAATCCACATCGGGGCGAAGCGGGGGGAAATTGCGGAAACAGTGCTGATGCCGGGGGACCCGTTGCGCGCGAAATGGGCGGCAGAGCGGTTCCTGACCGATGCACAATGCGTCAATCAGGTGCGCGGCATGTTGGGGTATACCGGCACATGGCGTGGCCACCGTGTCAGTATTCATGCCTCTGGCATGGGCATGGCGTCGATGTCGATCTATGCGCATGAATTGCTGCAAGATTACGGCGCGCGCACGCTTGTTCGTGTAGGGTCCGCCGGCGCGATGCAGGATCATGTGAATTTGCGCGACATCGTGCTGGCCCAGACCTGCACGACCATATCCACCCCCTCCAAGGCCCTGTTCAGGGAAGTGCAGTTCGCCCCCTGCGCCGATTTCGGCCTGCTGCGCGCGGCCCATGATGCGGCCTGCGCCCTTGGGGCGACTGTGCATGTGGGCAATATCTACAGCTCCGACACGTTTTACGACGAACGCCCCGACCTGAACACGCTTATGACCCGCCACGGCGTTCTGGCAGTCGAAATGGAAGCGGCAGAATTATACGCAGTCGCAGCCCGTTTCGACGCGCGCGCGCTGGCAGTGATGACTGTATCCGACCATCTGGTGAAGAAGCAGGCGCTGGACGCCCATGCGAGAGAGCAAAGTTTTGCGCAAATGTTTGAAATTGCCCTGCATGCGGCGTTTGACCCGCAAGCGGGATCGGCTCTGCAATGACCTTTTGGAGAAAACGCGCCAAGACCAGGGTCCGGCCTGACAAGCGCCGGTTGCTATGTATCGCGACACGGCGCAGCGGGCACCATGCGTTTCTGGAATGGGTGCTGGCAGGGATGGAACAGCCTTGGACCTATTATAACAATATTGACGTCACACAGGCCGGTTTCACCGCCGCGCGCGCCTTGCGCCATGATGGCGGGGACACCGCGGCCAGCCCTTACGATGATCGTGTCGACACCCCGCTGGTGGCCTTCAGTGTAGAGGATCGCACGCTTGATCAGGTTCTGAAATGGTCGCAACTGTCGCATTGCCTGCCATCTGATGCAAGGGTGGACATTATCGTTTTCCTGCGTGACCCGCTGAATGCCTTCGCCAGCCTGCTTCAGGTTCTTGACCGCGCGGCATGGATCGCCGGTGACGAGGACCGGAAGGCCCGTATGCGGGCGCGTCATCTGCGCGCATGGGCAAGTCTGGCGCAGGAATTCCTGGCTGAAACGGACAAGCTGTCGCGGCGCGGGGCCAATTGGCGGGTTCACCGGATTGATTATAACGGCTTTGTCGGGGATATGGCCGTGCGCGATAATATTGCCGCTGCGCTGGAATTGCGTCCGGTCGCGTTGCAAACTGCATTGTCGCAGTTCGGGGGCGGGGGAAACACGTTCTTTGCCGACAAGGCGGGATACAGCCTGTCGCCCGAAACGCTGGAGGCGCGCTGGCAGCAGGTTGATGGCCCCGCGCAACACCTGCTGCGCGATGAAGTCCTGAACGGCACATATGCGGATCTGGTAACGCGGTTTTACATGGCCATCGGGCGGCAACAACTTTTGCATGATGCGCGCATGGCATTGGGGTAAACCTGCGGCAGGCGCGCGCAAGCGCGTTTGCGCGGCAGCGGTTGCGCATTCGCTATTGCATCGCGGTGGATCTGCCGCTAATGGGGCACCACTTCACAGGTAGGGGCAGGGCCAAGGGACAGACATCCCCCAAGGTCCACCGGTTGAGGCATCGCCTTCAAATCCCCTACCCAGGCGCAAACCGGAAAGGAAAACGATATGGCGCTTCCTGAATTCACACTGCGTCAGCTTTTGGAAGCTGGCGTTCACTTCGGCCACCAGACACAGCGCTGGAACCCGCGTATGGGGCCATATATCTATGGCGAACGCAACGGCATCCACATCATGGACCTGACGCAAACCGTCCCCATGCTGGACGCGGCACTGAATGTTGTGCGCGAAACCGTTGCAAAAGGCGGCCGCGTTCTGTTTGTCGGCACCAAACGTCAGGCACAAGGCCCGATTGCCGATGCAGCCGAACGCTCGGCGCAATATTTCATGAATCACCGCTGGCTGGGCGGCACGTTGACCAACTGGAAAACCGTGTCCCAATCCATCCAGCGCCTGAAATCCATTGACGAACAGCTTGACGGCGGGGCCGAAGGCCTGACCAAGAAAGAGCGTCTGGGCATGGAACGCGAGCAGGCGAAACTGCAAGCCAGCCTTGGCGGTATCCGCGATATGGGCGGCCTTCCGAACCTGCTGTTTGTGATCGACGTCAACAAGGAAGATCTGGCCATTGCAGAAGCGCGCAAGCTGGGCATTCCTGTCGTGGCTGTGGTTGATACCAACTGCTCGCCCGATGGTGTCGACTATATCATCCCCGGAAATGACGACGCATCGCGTGCCATCTCGCTGTATTGCGATCTGATTGCCCGCGCGGCCCTTGACGGGATGAGCGCGCAGATGGGTGCAGCCGGTATCGACCTTGGCGCACTGGAAGAAACCCCGACCGAAGACGCGCTGACCGAAACGGCTGCCGAAACTTCGGACGCATAAGCGCCGGTTTTGACATGAAATTGTGACAGGGGCGTGGTTCAACGCCTCTGTTTCCTTCTTTTGCAGGAGTAAGAACAATGACCATCACCGCTGCAATGGTGAAAGAACTGCGCGAGACCACAGGCGCAGGCATGATGGACGCGAAAAAAGCGCTGACCGAAAACAACGGCGACATGGAAGCGGCACAAGACTGGCTGCGCACCAAAGGTCTGGCCAAAGCCGCGAAGAAAGCCGACCGCGTTGCAGCCGAAGGGCTGGTCGGTGTGGCCGTGTCCGGTGGCAAGGGTGTCGCCGTCGAGATCAACTCGGAAACCGATTTCGTCGCCAAGAACGCCGAATTCCAGACCATGGTGTCCGATATCACCAACGCGGCCCTGACCGCTGCTGATCTTGAGGCCCTCAAGTCCGCAGATGTGAAGGGGACGCCGGTATCGACCGTGCTGACCGACGCCATCGCAAAAATCGGCGAGAACATGACCCTGCGCCGTATGGACAGCATCGAAGGCGACGCTGTTGCTGCCTATGTCCATAACGCTGCCGCCGATGGCATGGGCAAGATCGGTGTTCTTGTTGCGCTGAAAGGTGCGGATAACGGCATTGGCAAACAGATTGCCATGCATATCGCGGCCACCAGCCCGCTGGCGCTGAAAGAAGAGGCGCTGGACCCCGCACTGGTCGAACGCGAACGCACCGTTCAGACCCAAAAAGCGCTGGAAGAAAACGCCACTGCCGACAAACCCAAGCCTGAAGCGGTGATCCAGAACAACATCATCCCTGGCCGGATGAAGAAATATCTGGAAGAAAACACGCTGGTGAACCAGAAATTCGTGATCAATCCTGACATCACGGTCGCGCAGGCTGCAAAGGATGCAGGCGTTGAAATTCTGGGGTACATCCGCATGGGTGTTGGTGAAGGCATTGAAAAGAAAGAAGAAGATTTCGCAGCAGAAGTTGCAAAACTTCAAGGCTAAGGCCCGAAATCACCTTGTTTTTCAAACGGCGCCCCTGTTGGCGCCGTTTTTCTTTGGCTATGCTCGACAAAACATGAAATGTTTGAAATACTGATGCGGCGCCACCTGTCGGGTGGCGCCGCTTTGCTTTGGTGAACGCGGGACTAAATGGTAATCATGTGTTGCAGCATATGATTACCGCCCTCGTGACAGGGGAAGTTACCCGTCAATCGGTGCAGTCTCCACGCCCTCCACCGGATCGATCAGGCCCGCCTCGACTGCGGCTTCATATTCGAAGCTGTCGATCACGCCGTCATCATTCATGTCAACCTCATCGAACAGTTCAGGCGTCGCGTCCGGGAACGCCATCATGAAGTCGTCAAGCGTCCAGGCAATGTCGGTTGTGCCCATCTGGGCGGTTGCCATACCGGTCATGAACGCAAGGGCCGCGATAGAGGTCATGGTTTTCTTGATCATCTTCATTCTCCTGTTTCAGTGACCGACACAGGGAGATCCTGCGTCTGAACAGTAGATGTGCGCATCGCGCGGCCACATACAAGCCGGATGAAAATCCTTCGGCACCACTTTGCCAAAAGCAGAAAATTTAACGGCAAGTTATCGCCCCGTCCGCATTTCACCAGTCACGACATATGGAACCGTGCGGGAATTCGCTGATTTCACGCATAGCAGGATCACGGCGCCTCACGCCGCTGGCATGCCAAGGGTCAGAATACGACTCAGGCTGCAGGGGGCAATTCATCCTTCCAGCAGTGTTTCGCAGCGCGCACGCCCTTTGCACGCCTGTGTCATTTCCGGCGACAGCGCGGCCATGGCGTCAAACTGGGTCAGGAATATCCGGCCTGTCAGATCATCCAGAAAATGACTGCGCTTCAACTGGTCCATGACCGGCCCTTTGACCTCGGACAGGTGAAACTGAACCCCCGCAGTTTGCAAACGTTCGTTCACGGCTTCCAAACTCTCCAACGCAGAGGCATCGATGTAATTGACAGCAGTGCATTGCAGCACAACGTGCCGCAGGGCAGGGCGGTGTGACAGCGTCTGGATAATCTTGTCCTCCAGCGCGCGCGCATTGGGGAAATACAGCGATTCATCAACCCGTATCGAATACACCTGATCATCTGTGATGACATTATGCCGTTCTATATTTCTGAAATGCTCGGTTCCCGGCACCTGTCCGACGACAGCCATATGCGGGCGTGATGTCCGGTACAGGAACAAGACCAGCGACAAACCGACACCGGCCATCAACCCTTGTTCGACGCCCACGAACAAGGTGAACACCATTGTTGCAGCCATTGCCGCCCCATCTGCACGCGAATAGGCCCATGTGCGGGGCAGGGCGCGGAAATCCAGCAGCGACAGAACTGCAACCACAATGATCGCCGCCAGCGTGACGCGCGGCAGGAAATACATAAACGGGGTCAGGACCATCAGCGCCATGGCAATGAAAACCGCCGTGATGGCACCCGCAGCAGGGGTGGCCGCGCCCGCATCATAGTTCACGATCGAGCGCGACAAGCCGCCTGTCACCGGCATGGCGTTACTGACACCGGCGCCAAGATTGGCCAGACCAAGCGCCACAAGTTCGCGGTCGGGGTCTACAGATTGCCGTTTCTTCGCTGCAAGGGTCTGCGCGATGGAAATACTCTCGACATAGCCAACGATGGCGATCATCGCGGCAGGTGCAATCAACAGTTGCAGCAAACCGACATCAACCGCTGGCAGGCCAAATTCCGGCAGGCCGCGCGGCACATCGCCAAGAATGGCAATGCCGCGGTCATCCAGCCCCAATGCCCAGACCAGCGCTGTCGATGTGACAACCGCAATCAGCAGCGCGGTTTTGCCAAGCAATCTGGCTAAAGCGGCCGACAGGCCAATATGCTGCAACAGGCGTGCCAGTCCCGCGCGGGACCAGAACAGGAATGCAAGGATTGCCGCCGCGAACACAATTGTCATGACCGAGATGTCGGCGCTGTTGGCAATGACCGAAGGTATGACCTGTGGCAGCGTTTTGCCCGATATGTCGGCCCCAAGCAGATGGCGTAACTGGCTGGCCGCAATCAATATTCCAGCAGCGGTAATGAACCCTGAAATCACTGGGTGGCTTAGAAAGCTGGCAATGAATCCCAGCCGGAACAGCCCCATGACCAGCATTATTCCGCCCGACAGAAGCGCAAGCCATAATGCGGCAAGGTGGTAATGTTCTGTCCCTGTTTGGGCAACCGTGCCCGCTGCCGCCGCCGTCATCAGCGCAACGACAGCTACAGGGCCTACGGCAAGCGCGCGCGATGTCCCGAATGCGGCATACAGCACCAGTGGCAGCATTGCGCCATATAGTCCGGCCTGCGGGGGCAGTCCTGCAAGCATCGCATATGCCATGCCTTGCGGGATCAACATGATCGTCACAACCGCTGCCGCGATCAGATCATTGCTCAGATCGTTGCGGGAATAGTGCCTGGCCCAGGTCAGGAAGGGCAGAAATCGGGTTTGCATAGCGCACAGCCTGTCAGTCGGGGGGGCTGGCCGGACACGAGACCAGCACAACGGACCCCCCATATACTTACAGAAAAAACATATTGCAAGATTTGAATATTGAAATACTGCCCGCGATCCTGCCGTTCGTATTCCATGGCAATACGTAGGGTCAATTATACAGCTACTCCTTCAATCGATTGATGGTTTCGGCAAGTCGTCCCACGCGATCACGCGTTGCCGCAATCTTTGCATTCACCTGTTCAGCGGCCTCCCGTGCGCGGACAGCAAGCTCGCGAACCTCGCCCGCGACAACCGCGAATCCGCGTCCCGCATCACCGGCACGCGCCGCTTCTACTGATGCGTTCAGCGCCAGCAGGTTTGTTTGCATCGCAATGCTGTCAATCGTTTCGACGACCTGTGAGATTTCCTGACTGGAGGTTGTGACATCGCGCACAGCATCATTCGTGTCCTTGACCGCCTGCGCACGAGAGGTAATGTCCGGACCATACATAAGATACTTCTGAACATCGCCCGAAATGTCGGTCAGTGTCAGGAAATAGGCGTCAAAAATGGACTGTGTCCCATCCGCGCGCGAAACGACAATATCCTGCCTGCATTCGCCGGTTTCCTTCAGCTTGTCCAGTTTCTCAACCTCCAGCAGGTCAAGCAGGCCGGGCAGGGGCTGGCCGTCAAGATGTGCGGTAAGATAGGCGTTTGCCTTGATGCTGCGACCATCGGCGTTCCATTCTGCCATTGCCGCAGTTTTGGAAATAGCTTCCAGCTGGCGGGTGTATTCCAGTGATGTCAGCTTGATCGATGAAATATTTGCCTGGATCGAGATAAACTTCTCAATCTTTCCATTCTTGTCGAACACGGGGTTGATGGCCAGCGAAATCCAATAAGGTTTGCCATGCCGGTCATAGTTCAAGATCTCCTCATAAAACGCGTTTCCGGACGAAAGCGCCTTCGAGATGCGCTTCACTGTTTCGGGGTCGGTTTCCGGCCCCTGCAGGAAATCACCCGGCTTGCGGCCCATGACTTCGTCCGGTTTGTAGCCGGTCAGGCGCGTAAAACCCGAATTCACATAAATCAGTTTCCGGTCCACGCCGGTAATAAGGACAGCATTGTCGGTTTCATTGGCGACAAGTGAAAGCAGGCGGATATGTTCACGGCGTTCCACCTCCTCGGTGACGTCGCGCAGGAATGCAGTATAGGTGATTGTGCCATCTTCGCGCGGGACCTTGGACAGGGACAGGTTTACCCAGCGTTTTTGACCATCCTTGCGCACAAGCTGCACCTCGCGGGATGTTCCGACGATCCGGTTTTCACCCGTTCTGCGATTGCGGTTGACCAGTTCATCATGCTGCGCACGGTGGGTTATCGGCACAAGCATATCGACATTCTTGCCCAGAACCTCGTCGCTGGAATAGCCCCAAAGCCGTTCAGCCGCAGGATTGAAAAACACAACGTTATTTTGCCAATCAATCTCGACCACGGCATCAAGCGCCTGTTCAAGGGTTTCGCGCAGGCGTTTTTCGGCAACCTTGATGCCTGAAATGTCTTTCAGGAACGCGGTATAGCATATTCCGGCATCCGTATGGACCTTGGACAAGGTCAGCCCAACAGTCACTTCGGTCCCGTCGAAGCGTTCAATCTGCACTTCCCGCATAGTGCCGACAATCCGGTTTTCACCTGTGCGCCGGTTGTGATTGACCATTTCGTCATGATCGCTGCGCAGTGCCTGTGGAACCAGACGTTTGACATTTTTACCAATGATTTCGTCGCGCGATACTCGCCACAATTCCTCAGCGGCTTTGTTGAAGAAAACCACATCATTATTTGCCTCAATCGACACGACCGCATCTATGGCCTGTTCAAGAACGGTGTCGTTCTGGTTGACTTTCGGGACATCAAGGCAAAGCAGCCTGAACGCGGCCCCATCCAGATGCATGTCATGCGTTATGGATTTGTAGGATGACAGGGGCGGGGTGCCGGATGCCGGTTTGGCGTTCAGGAGATCATTGATGGTGCGTTCATGCAGGTCCGTGCCCCATGCTCCGCATAATTCGGAGAATGCAGCATTTGCATAAACGATCCTGCCTTGCGCATCCATCAGGACGCCTGGCTTGGTGATCTGTTCCAGAAAACTGAAATCTGCTGAAGGCTTGAACGTGGAGGAACGCCAGAAACGCATATGATTTCCTTGGAAAGTGGATTCAACTTCCAACGGGCTATCGGAAAAGACCTAAATTTCCGTATACAGCAATCCAGATAAGATTATCTCATAATCAGTATTATGTTAAATTAAGTATAAGGAACGCGAACTTGCGGCCAACCGTTCCAATCGCTATGACGCAGCAACCCAAACCGCAAGAGGCCCGCTGATGATCCCGCGTTATTCCCGCCCTGAAATGGTTGCCATATGGTCACCGGAAACCAAGTTCCGCATCTGGTATGAAATCGAGGCGCATGCCTGCGATGCTCAGGCGAATCTAGGGGTTATTCCGGCAGCAAGTGCGGCTGCGGTCTGGAAAGCCAAGGATGTGGAATTCGATGTCGCGCGCATTGACGAGATTGAGGCGGTGACAAAACATGACGTCATCGCCTTTCTGACGCATCTGGCCGAAATCATTGGCAATGACGAGGCGCGCTTCGTCCATCAGGGCATGACCAGTTCTGACGTGCTGGACACAACCTTCAATGTGCAGCTGGTGCGCGCGGCCGATTTGCTGCTGGCAGATATGGATGCCCTGCTGGACGCGCTGAAGCGTCGTGCGATGGAACACAAATTCACAATCCGCATGGGACGCAGCCACGGTATTCATGCAGAACCAACCACAATGGGCCTGACCCTTGCGCGGTTCTACGCGGAAATGAAGCGCAACCGCGACCGGCTGGCGGCGGCGCGCGCCGAAGTGGCCACAGGTGCCATTTCGGGCGCTGTTGGCACATTCGCCAATATCGACCCAAGTGTCGAAGAACATGTCTGCGCGCAACTGGGCCTGACCCCCGAACCCATCAGCACACAAATCATCCCGCGCGACCGTCACGCCATGTTCTTTGCCACGCTGGGCGTGATTGCCAGCAGCATTGAAAATATCGCGATTGAGATCCGCCATATGCAGCGCACAGAGGTGCTGGAGGCAGAGGAGTTTTTCAGCAAGGGCCAGAAAGGCTCCAGCGCGATGCCGCACAAACGCAACCCTGTGCTGACGGAAAACCTGACCGGGCTTGCGCGGCTGGTGCGTATGGCGGTTATTCCGGCAATGGAGAATGTGGCACTTTGGCATGAACGCGACATTTCGCATTCCTCCGTGGAACGTATGATCGGGCCAGATGCGACAGTGACACTGGATTTCGCACTTGCCCGCCTGACGGGGGTGATCGACAAACTGGTTGTCTATCCTGACAATATGATCGCAAACATGAATAAATTCCGTGGCTTGATCCATTCGCAACGGGTTTTGCTGGCGTTGACACAGGCTGGCGTCAGCCGCGAAGATGCCTATACGCTTGTGCAGCGCAATGCGATGAAAGTCTGGGAACACGGGTGCGACTTTCTGGAAGAACTGCTTGGCGACGCGGATGTTACAGCGGCCTTGAGCAACGCCGAGATACGCTCAAAATTTGATCTTGAGTATCATACCAAACATGTGGAAACCATTTTTTCGCGTGTTTTTGACACTTAATTTCCAAAACATCCTTTTTTTGGTAATATTCGTGCTACATAGCGAATCCCAAGAAGGAGGTTTTGATATGAAACTTAAACTTGCACTGGCGGCAATCGCACTTTCGTTGTCGCCGGCTATTGCGTCGGCAATGTGTTCGGGAATGCAGTTTGATACGACTGCGTCAAGCTGCTTGGCAGGTCAGGTCTGGGACGCGGAAACATCAACATGCGTTGAACCTGTAACCAGCTGATCGCTTGTTTGATACACTGTCCCTGCCCTTCAATGTGGCGGGGGCTTTTTTTATGCGTTTTTTCTTTGACGTGTTTCTGCGGTCAACCTTTTGTTGACGCTTTTATGCGACGTTCAACGGAACAGAATCTGCTTTGTTCCGGAGATCGCATGTCGCCAATAGGGTTTTTGAAATTCAAGCGCATTCCGCGAATGCACATGAATACAACCAGCTCTCGTCTGGCATGATGGATGATGCCGCGATGATGTCCTTCAATAGCCCGATGACTCAATCCGACTTTGGCGGAATGGCTGATGACACAGATTTTGTGTCAGATCGCGCTGCGCCAAACGGAACACAGCATCTTAGCGGTTTGCAGAAGTCGGCCATAATTGTACGCGTACTGATTGCCGAAGGTGTCGACATGAAATTGTCATCGCTTTCGCCGCGCATGCAAGAAGACCTTACACATACAATGGGAAAAATGCGCCTTGTTGACCGGACAACAATGAATGCTGTTGTGTCGGAATATGTGGACATGCTGGAACAGGTCGGACTGTCCTTTCCGGATGGTCTGGATGGTGCATTGTCGTTGCTGGACGGGCGGCTTGATGCGGGTGCAACCGAACAGTTGCGCATATTGGCGCGCGGCGCGTCCGGCCGCGACCCTTGGGCAGATATTGAACTGGCACCGGATGCGGACCTGATACCGTTGCTGGAATCTGAAAGTACTGTGGTGGGGGCGGTAGTGCTGTCGAAGCTAAGCATCGACAAGGCCGCAGGCATATTGGCGCAGTTACCCCCCGATCTGGCGCAGGCGCTGGCGATATCGGTTGCAAAAACCGAAGACATAGACCCTGACACTGTCGCGCGTATCGGGGCGGCACTGGCGCAGCAAGTTACGGACAAACCTGTGCGTGCGTTTGTCAAACCGTCAACCAAACGCGTTGGCGAAATCCTGAATTCATCAACCACGGCGCTGCGGGACCGGCTTCTTGCAGGTTTGGAAGGGCTGGATCAAGGATTCGCCACTGGTGTGCGCAAATCGATTTTCACGTTTCAGGACATTCCAACGCGGATCGCCGCGCGCGATGTGCCCGCCCTTATGCGTGAAATTCCATCCGACGACATGATGTTCATCATCGCCGCAAATGCCGAAGAAGACCAACCAAGTCTTGAATTTCTGCTGTCCAATATGTCCAAACGGGTTGCGGACACCATGAGGGAGGACGCAACCGCCCTGCCCGTTCCGTCACCCAAACAAAAGGACGAGATCATGGCACGGGTCATGGGGGCGGTGCGCGCCATGATTGACGCAGGCACCCTGACCCTGACGTCCCTGGACGAGGAGGACTAAGCGGACAGGGCGCCAGCACCAACGCGCACTATTACTCGGGGTTGGTGCGGACCGGGGCTACCACCGCAGCAGCCGTGATCGCCCCGTCGCCTTCGCCCTTGATGCCGGCTGCGTTCGCTTCGTCCGTGTCGATATGCATTTCCGTGAAGGCATTTTCCGCCACACGAACCAGCACGCGGGTAAAGGTCAGGTCGCGTCCCGTGGCGTCCAGCGTGACATTGACCATATCGCCATCCCTCAACCCCATTTTACGGGCATCATCGGGTGACATATGAATATGGCGCGATGCAATGATAAGCCCGTCACTATCCAACGCGCCTTTCGGGCCGGACAGCCGGATCTGCGGCGTGCCGTCAAGTTTGCCACTTTGACGCACAGGCGCGTCCAGCCCCAATGTGAAACTATCGGTGCGCGACACCTCGATCTGGGTTTGCGCGCGCAGCGGTCCAAGGATGGCCACATTGCGAATTGTCCCTTTGGGACCATGCAATGTGACACGTTCCGCCGCTGCCCAATGCCCTTTTTGGCGCAAGGGCTTGTCCGGTGTCAGTTCATAACCCTGCCCGAACAGTGCATCCACGGCCTTGCGGCACAAATGCACATGCCGCGCCGAAACCGCAACCGGAATACGCCCCCCCTGCCCCGTGCGCCCGTCCATCGCAACAGCGACATCGCGGGCAATCATCAACTGTTCGGCTGTTTCGGTTACCACAACATTCACGCGCGCCCCATAGGCCTGAATTTGCGGCGCAGCGCGCGCGCTAAGGTCAACTGTCATGTTGCGGTCATGGTCCAGAAGAATGCCCATAAACCCCAGCCCGTCACAAATCCGCCTGCGCATAGACGGGGAATTTTCGCCAATGCCACCGGTAAACACCAATGCATCCAGACCACCCATTGCCGCTGCATAGGCCCCGATATACTTGCGCGCGCGGTAGGCATAGATGTGGATCGCAAGCTGCGCATCCGCGTCCCCTTGGGCGGCGCGTTCCTCGACATCGCGCATATCCGATGATCCGGTCAGCGCCTTCAAACCGCTGTCGCGGTTCAGCGCGTCCTCGATCTGCGGAATATCCAGCCCCAATTCGCGCTGGATATAGCCAAAAATACCGGGGTCCACATCGCCGGCGCGGGTTCCCATGACCAGCCCTTCCATTGGCGTCATACCCATGGAACTGTCGATGCTTATGCCGCCAGCAACGGCACAGGCACTTGCGCCATTGCCCAGATGCAGGCTGATCAGGCGCAGGTCCCGCAATCGCTGGCCCAGTTCCTCGGCGACGCGATGGGCCACATATTTATGGGATGTCCCGTGAAACCCGTAGCGGCGCAGCCCCTTGTCGCGCCAGTCCTTGGGCACGGCATAGGTGCTGGCGCGTGCCGGATTTGTCAGGTGGAACGCAGTATCGAATACAGCCCATTGCGGCACATCAGGCCAGACCTGCCGCGCGACATGCACGGCTTGCAGATTGGCGGGATTATGCAAGGGCGCAAGCGGTGTCAGCGCGTCAATGCGCGACAGGGTGTCATCATCCAGTCTGGCGGCGGCGTCGAATTCCAGCCCACCATGGGCGATACGGTGACCCACGGCGTCAATTCCCGTGATCCCATGTTGCGACAGCACATCGGCAACAGCGCGAGTTGCACAGGCAAGGTCTGTATGGGGCGCGCGTTCCGTCACGGGTTGCTGCGTGCCATGGCGGAAATCGCACCCGTCAGGGCCAAACCGGTCAAAGCTGCCTTTGAAAACATGCCTTGCCCTGTCCAGCCCGTCAGATGCATTCAAATCGAATACCCCGAATTTCAGTGATGAACTGCCAGCGTTGAATACGATAATGCGCATGGGTTTTGGTCCTGTTATTCGGTCGGTGGAAACCTGTGCGGGAAACCCGATTTCGGGCCATGCATCAGGCTATTGGTCAAGTGAACCCTAAGCCTTTATGGAACAGATGCCTTGATCAAACGCAAATTCCGGTATCGCCGTGGCCCATGCATGTGTAATTTCGCACAGCCGGTGTGGGGTATCAGTGAATTCTGCCGCGAATTTAACCCGCTATATGTGCGTTCCATAACATATCCATGTCAGAGGTTCACATGACACATTCCACACTCCTGCTTGTTGCGCGCATCCTGTTAGGGGCGCTTTTCCTGATCTCCGGCTTTGGGAAGCTGGGCGATGTTTCGGGTTTTGGCCAGTACATGGCATCCGGCGGAATTCCTGCCGCGCTGGCATGGCCTGCGGTCCTGTTTGAAATTATCGCCGGTGCGGCGCTGATGCTGGGCGTGATGACGCGCATCGCGGCTTATGCGCTGGCCGCGTTTTGTGTCGTGTCGGGGCTGCTGTATCATTTCGACCCTGCCGACCAGATGCAAATGACCCAGTTGTTGAAAAATCTTGCACTGACAGGCGGCTATCTGGCGCTGTCGGTTACGGGTGCGGGCCGTCTGTCGGTTGATGCACGCCTTAACCCGCGCGACGCCGCGACAGCCGCGTGAGGCGTTAACCTGCGGCAGGGTGTGGGGCATGACCCCTGCCCTGCCGCATGGAATTATGACAATCCGCGCGCCTTGCGCACCAGATCCAGAATTTTCTTTGCAGCGTCAGGAATATTTGTTCCCGGTCCGAAAATCGCCTTCACGCCCGCATTATACAAGAACTCGTAATCCTGTTGCGGGATGACACCACCGCAGATGACCAGAATATCGTCGGCCCCCGCATCCTTCAGGGCGCTGACCAGTTGGGGCGCAAGTGTCTTATGGCCCGCAGCCTGACTGGATATTCCGATGATGTGCACGTCATTGTCGATGGCATCCTGCGCCGCCTCGGCCGGTGTCTGGAACAATGGCCCGACATCAACATCAAATCCGATATCGGCGAAGGCCGTGGCAATCACTTTCGCCCCGCGATCATGGCCGTCCTGCCCCATCTTGACGACCAGCATGCGCGGGCGGCGCCCCTCCTGCTCGGCGAACGCCTCTACATCGGCCTGAATGGCCGCGAAACCGTCATCGCCTTCATAGGCGGCACCATATACGCCCGCCAAAGTCTTGACCTCGGCGCGGTGGCGCCCGAATATTTTCTCCATAGCCATGCTGATTTCCCCGACAGAGGCGCGGGCGCGGGCCGCGTCCACGGCTGCTTCAAGTAGGTTCCCGCCTTCGCTGGCGCGGCGGGTCAGTTCATTCAACGCTGCATCACATGCGGCCTGATCACGGGTTGCGCGGATTTTTTCAAGGCGGGCAATCTGGCTGTCGCGCACCTTCACATTGTCGATATCCAGAATATCAATCGGGTCCTCGACATCCTTGCGGTACTTGTTGACGCCGACGATCACTTCCTCGCCGCGGTCAATCATGGCCTGACGCCGCGCGGCGGTCTCCTCGATCCGCAGCTTCGGCATGCCAGAAGCCACGGCCTTGGTCATGCCGCCCATCTCCTCGACTTCCTGCATCAATTCCCAAGCGGCCTCGGCCAGATCATGGGTCAGTTTTTCAATGTAGTAACTGCCTGCCAGTGGATCGACCACCTTGGTCACGCCGGTTTCTTCCTGCAGCACAAGTTGCGTATTGCGCGCAATCCGCGCGCTGAATTCGGTGGGCAGCGCAATCGCTTCATCCAGCGCATTGGTGTGCAGCGATTGTGTGCCCCCCAGAACCGCACTCATCGCCTCATAGGCAGTGCGGATAACGTTATTATAGGGGTCTTGTTCCTGCAAACTGACGCCCGATGTCTGACAATGCGTGCGCAACATGCTGGATTTCGGGTCTTTCGGGTTAAACTCTTCCATGACGCGCGACCAAAGCAGGCGCGCCGCGCGCAGTTTCGCAATCTCCATGAAGAAGTTTGTGCCGATCGCGAAAAAGAAACTCAGCCGCCCCGCGAAATGATCGACATCCATACCGCGTTCAATGGCGGCGCGCACATATTCGCGTCCATCTGCCAAGGTGAACCCAAGTTCTTGCACCAGATTGGCGCCCGCTTCCTGCATATGATAGCCGGAAATTGAAATGCTGTTGAATTTGGGCATTTCCGCACTGGTATATTCAATAATATCCGCAATGATCCGCATGCTGGGTTTGGGCGGGTAGACATAGGTATTCCGCACCATAAATTCCTTCAGAATGTCATTCTGAATGGTGCCCGACAGTAGTTTGCGATCAACGCCCTGTTCCTCTCCGGTCACGATGAAATTGGCCAGAATGGGAATCACCGCGCCGTTCATCGTCATGGATACGCTGACTTTTTCCAACGGAATGCCGTCGAACAGGATTTTCATATCCTCGACGGAATCAATCGCCACACCTGCTTTTCCCACATCGCCCGTCACGCGTTCATGGTCGCTGTCATAGCCGCGGTGGGTGGCCAGGTCGAATGCAACGGAAACACCCTGCTGCCCTGCGGCCAGCGCCTTGCGGTAGAAGGCGTTCGATTCCTCGGCGGTGGAAAACCCCGCATATTGCCGAATGGTCCATGGCCTGCCGGTATACATGGTTGCACGCACGCCGCGCGTATAGGGGGCCTCGCCGGGGATGGAGTCCAGATGCGACAGCCCCGTCAGGTCATCGGCGGTGTAAAGCGGCTGAACGGGAATACCTTCCAGCGTTTCCCATGTCAGACTTTCCAGCGGCCGGTTCTTCATTTCCCTGGCAGCAATTTCGGCCCAACGGCTTTTGGATGTGCTCATGGCTGGTCCTTTCTGACATCATGCATGGAAAAACGCATGGGCTATGGTGTTTTCCTGACAATTACGACTATATGCAATGCAAGCAGGAGGAATTATGAAACCGATCTTCACGCTTGTTTTTGCGTTACATTTCCCGTTTGCGGCGCTGGCCACAGACGGGCCTGACACATCCGGCATGACGCCTGAAACCACTGGCGTAAATGCACAAACGACAGATGATGTTGCGCCACCAGATACATTATTGTTTCTGGATGCGCGCGAAATCGAGGCCCGGGACTTCATCTGGGTCAACCGTATTATCGTGGTCATGGCCGACACACCCAATGACCCGCAATTTGAACGGCAGCTGGATGCATTGCGCGAACGCAGTGACGAATTTTTTGCCCGCGATGCGGTGGTCATTTTTGACGCCCATCCCGAAGATCGCAGCCCGCTGCGACAGGTCTTGCGGCCGCGCGGTTTCATGACCGCGATCATAGACAAGGATGGAGAGGTCAAGGCACGCCGCCCCGCTGTGCGCACAGGGCGTGAACTAATGGCCGTCATCGACAGGTTCCCGTCGCGCAGACAGGAAATACTTGAACGCCTGCCATCAGGCCGGTGACACGCATCACCGGCCATTGCGCTTGCCTGTCCGACACAGACAGTCATTCAAAATAGCCGATCTTTTCGGCATGTTGTGACATAAGCCACCAGCCCGGACCGAAAACAGCCACCAGCCACATGACCAATGCGCTGCCGGGGTCCAGCCAGCCCATCCAGACCACGGCGGACATAACAGCCCCGATCCCGTAGACCAGTGCGCCCCCGACCGCGATAAATTCCAGACCAAGGCGAATGCGGCTTAGCAGCGGGAAAAGCCCGTGAAACACTGCCATCCCGCCCAAGGGCGGCAACAGAAGCAGAATATAATACCCTTCGCGCACCCCGTCGGCCAAGCGGGTA
The DNA here is from genome assembly GCF_051859525.1 of Roseinatronobacter sp. Taxonomy (NCBI): domain Bacteria; kingdom Pseudomonadati; phylum Pseudomonadota; class Alphaproteobacteria; order Rhodobacterales; family Paracoccaceae; genus Roseinatronobacter; species Roseinatronobacter sp. The sequence goes on from NZ_JBHYFM010000006.1 coordinate 18,324, forward strand.
AGGATTATCCATGCCAGCGCAAGCCCTGCTGCAAAGCTGAAGAAATAGACCATGAACAGCCGAAGAAGGGTGCGCTTTTGCATCATTCAAACTCCATGATCACATCATCGACGGCCAGTGACGCACCCGCCTGCACACTGATCCGCGACACGGTTCCCTTGCGTTCGGCACGCAGGATATTTTCCATCTTCATGGCTTCCACTGTCGCCAGCGCCTGCCCTTCATAGACTTCATCGCCTTCTGCAACTGCGATGGACACCACCATTCCGGGCATCGGGCACAGCAATAGTTTGGATGTGTCGGGCGGCAGTTTTTCGGGCATAAGCTCTGCCAATTCGGCCTGACGTGGCGAAAAGACATGCACTTTCATGTCTGCCCCCCGAAGGCGCGCGCGGAACCCGCCGGGAATTTTCTCGATCTTCATGACAAGGGGGGTGCCATTCACGTCCAGCCGCGCCAAGGGCTGGCCCGGCATCCAGTCAGAGGTGATGCGGTAGCGCTGCCCCTCAAGGATGACTGTTGCCCCCTCGCGGTCTGCATCAATCGCGGCATTCAGGCTTTCGCCCTGAATCTTGATCACCCAATCGGTGCCGACAATGCGTTCATGGTTGTCCATTCGCCCCGAAATGCGCGCACGCCGGATTTCGGCGACACGGTTCATGGCACAGGCGCTGGCGGCAACGCGGTGCAGCAGATCGCGTGAAAGTGTCGCCCCCTCGAACCCGTCGGGGTATTCTTCGGCGATGAAGGCGGTCGTAATCTCGCCGGATATGAACCGCGGATGGTCCATCACGGCCGACAGGAACGGCAGGTTATGGCCGATGCCTTCCAACTCGAACTCATCCAACGCCAGACGCATTTCGTCAATGGCCTGTCCGCGTGTGGGCGCCCATGTGCATAGTTTCGCAATCATCGGGTCGTAATACATGCTGATTTCACCGCCCTCGAACACGCCGGTGTCATTGCGCACCGCACGCTCGGCCCCAGCGATTTCGGCAGGCGGGCGATACCGCGTCAACCGCCCGATCGAGGGCAGGAAATTGCGATACGGATCTTCGGCATACAAGCGCGATTCGATTGCCCAGCCGTTTATTGTCAGATCGGATTGCGCGAAAGGCAGCTTTTCACCGGCGGCTACACGGATCATCTGTTCAACCAGATCCACCCCTGTAATCAGTTCGGTGACGGGGTGTTCCACCTGCAAGCGCGTGTTCATTTCCAGGAAATAGAAATTCCTAGCACCATCGACAATAAACTCCACCGTTCCCGCTGATGTATAGCCCACCGCAGCCGCCAGAGCGCAAGCCTGCTCGCCCATGGCCTTGCGGGTCGCTTCATCCAGAAAGGGGGATGGCGCTTCCTCGATCACTTTCTGATTGCGGCGCTGGATAGAGCATTCACGTTCATGCAGGTAGACCGTGTTGCCATGGCTGTCGGCCAGAACCTGAATTTCGATATGGCGCGGCTGGGTGACGAATTTTTCAATGAAAATCCGGTCGTCGCCAAAACTGGATGCCGCTTCATTCTTGGAGGATTGGAAGCCCTCGCGCGCCTCGTCATCATTCCATGCGATGCGCATCCCCTTGCCGCCACCGCCCGCGCTGGCCTTGATCATCACCGGATAGCCGACTTCATTGGAAATCTTGACCGCTTCATCCGCATCCGCGATCAGTCCCATATAGCCGGGAACTGTGCTGACCCCTGCTTCGGCGGCCAGTTTCTTGGATGTAATCTTGTCGCCCATCGCCTCAATCGCGTTGGCGGGGGGGCCGATGAAGGCAACACCTTCTGCCGCCAGCGCCTCGGCGAATTTCATGTTTTCGGACAGGAACCCATAGCCAGGATGCACCGCCTCTGCGCCAGTCTGGCGAATCGCATCCATGATCTTGTCGATGACAATATAGGACTGGTTCGCGGGCGCAGGCCCGATATGCACGGCCTCATCTGCCATGCGCACATGCAACGCGTTACGGTCGGCATCGGAATAGACGGCGACTGTCGCAATTCCCATTTTGCGGGCAGTCTTGATGACGCGGCAGGCAATTTCACCACGGTTGGCAATCAGGATCTTGCGGAACATGCGGACTCCTTGAAGGTAAGCGCACCCATGGCGCGAAAAAGGTTCATAATGGCAGCGCCTTGCGGCATCACTCTTCCCATGTGTCAAAAGCGAATTCGGATGATCCGTCAAAAAGCTGCGGAAAACTGGCCTGTGCCGCGCGCATGTCCACACGCAGTAGCGCGTCATAGCTTGCGGGGTCGAAATCATCCTCGGCGGGCACGACTTCGCGGCCAAACAGCCATGACAGGCGGCCGGCATCCAGATTGCCGCGTTCGAACGGGTCTTCGCCAAAATGGGCGATCAGCGCACCCAGAAATGCCTCATCGGCGCGGCGGTCGGGCGCGCGCCGGTCTGCAAAACGCTTGCGCGCCACAAGTGGTGTAACCCCCTTGGGGTTTGCACGTCGAATAACGAATTGAAAATCTGTGCTGGGCAAACGCCCAGGAAAGCCGCGATGCTTCAGCATGGCCGTCCCCCGAATGGTTGAAGGCCTGTGCCATATGCCACGGCACAGGCAGGCGCGGGCTGCGCCTGCCCGGCTATTACTGGATCAGCCTTTGGTCGAAACCGGCTCCACCATGATGGGTGCAGGTACCGGCTCGGGCGCAGGTTGATGTTTCGCACATGCGCCCAGTGCGAGGACTGCGCCGAAAGCTGCAAGAATGGTAAATTTGGACATACATATCTCCTGTTGTCACTATCCGCAAAAGTATGCGCAAGGGGTTGTCCTTCTGGCATACTGGCCACGCAGGAACAGCCCCTGCGCTTGCGCGACAGGGTAGCGCATGCACATGAACTTGACCACAGGTTTTGCATGACAGGCAACAGGCAAAACACAACTGCGTCCAACCTGCACCATATCAGATTTGCCCCGTTGCGGGGCTGCGGGACAGGCAGCACAGCCTGCCCCGCGGAATGCTTAGTATTTGGATTTGCTCGAGACCGGCTCGACGTAAATCGGGGCTGCGACCGGCTCCAGCGGGGCCTGACGCTTGTGCTTTTCGCACGCACCCAGCACGAGGACTGCCGATACTGCGGCCAGAAGTGCAACTTTGGACATGAATTTCTCCTGCTCATGATGTTCTGACGCGTTTGTTGGTTTTTTCGCGTCAATATGCCTCTGCGTGCATGGAAATACGCACGCGAGCAGATATTACAGCGCCGAAAGAATCCTGACCATCCAAATTCAGCAGCGCCCTGCGTCTGTGGCGCTTCTGCATCAGGCGTGTATGTCGGGCATGTTTCAATCATGGTAGATGTCATCTTCAAGTTCGCATCCGTCCATTCCGAACTGGAAACCCTCAAAAAACTGGACCACATCGGCATCGCGTGTTCCAAAGGGAATGTCCCGTTCCAGCATTGTGATGATGGCACCCTGCCAGCCCTGATCCTGTGGAAACTCGCCCAGATCGGCCAGCCCGCGCAACTGGGTGCTGCAAAGCCACATCATGTCGTCAAAAACGCGCAACGCATCGCCACCATACACGCTGGCAGGTTCCGCAAGTTTTGGCACAACGAAGCGCAGCCGGATCATGGATTCGGATTCGTCCCATATTTCATCCAGCGGATAGGCCATCGCACCAGAGGGCATAAGCAACGGTGCCGACTCCGGCAGGTCACGGGCGGTGGCACCAAGCGATGCCGCCCAGACACATCCTGCCAGAAACATGATCCTGTGCGCCTTCACGCCGCCCCCTTACAATGGAATATTGTCGTGTTTCTTCCAGGGATTCTGCAACGTCTTGTGACGCAATGATGCGAAGGCACGCGCCACGCGCTTGCGCGTGGAATGCGGCATGATCACCTCGTCTATGAACCCTTTTTCCGCGGCGACGAAGGGGTTTGCGAATCGCGCTTCGTAATCCTTGGTGCGTTCGGCGATCTTATCGCTATCGCCCAATTCTGACCGGTACAGAATTTCGACAGCCCCTTTTGCGCCCATCACTGCAATTTCCGCCGTGGGCCAGGCATAGTTGAAATCCCCGCGCAAATGCTTGGATGCCATCACATCATAGGCCCCGCCATAGGCTTTGCGGGTAATGACGGTCACCTTGGGCACGGTCGCTTCGCCATAGGCGAACAACAGCTTTGCACCATGCTTGATAATGCCGCCATATTCCTGCCCTGTACCGGGCAGGAAACCGGGCACGTCCACGAAGGTCAGGATGGGAATTTCAAACGCATCGCAAAAGCGCACGAACCGCGCGGCCTTGCGGCTGGAATCGATGTCCAGACAACCGGCCAGAACCATGGGCTGGTTGGCCACAACGCCCACGCTGCGCCCTTCAAGGCGAATGAACCCTGTCAGCATGTTCTTGGCAAATTCAGCCTGAATTTCGAAAAAATCACCTTCGTCGGCAACCTTGCGCACCAGTTCCTTCATGTCATAGGGCGTATTGGCGTTGTCCGGAATCAGCGTATCCAGACTGTGTTCCAGCCGTGCCGGATCATCGAAGAACGGGCGCACCGGCGGTTTTTCGCGGTTGTTCTTGGGCAGGAAATCCACAAGCCGACGCACTTCGATCAGCGCCTCGACATCATTTTCAAAGGCCCCGTCAGCCACAGAAGACTTGCGCGTATGGGTGCTGGCGCCGCCCAGTTCTTCGGCGGTGACAACCTCGTTCGTGACGGTTTTGACCACATCGGGACCGGTCACGAACATATAGCTGGAGTCTTTGACCATGAAGATGAAATCGGTCATCGCAGGGCTGTAGACGGCGCCGCCCGCGCAGGGGCCCATGATGACGCTGATCTGCGGGACCACACCCGACGCCATGATATTGCGCTGGAACACCTCGGCGTAGCCTGCAAGGCTTGCGACCCCTTCCTGAATACGCGCCCCGCCCGAGTCGTTCAGGCCAATGACCGGCGCACCGTTCTGGATGGCCATGTCCATGATCTTGCAGATTTTTTGGGCGTGCGTTTCCGAAAGCGAGCCGCCAAAGACAGTAAAATCCTGACTGAACACATAAACCTGACGCCCGTTGATCGTGCCCCACCCCGTGACGACACCGTCGCCCGCAGGGCGGTCGTCCTGCATGCCAAAATCGACGCAACGATGGGCCACGAACATGTCGAATTCTTCAAAACTGCCTTCATCCAGCAACAACTCGATGCGTTCGCGGGCCGTCAGCTTGCCTTTTGCGTGCTGCGCATCAATCCGGCGCTGTCCCCCCCCAAGGCGTGCCACGTTGCGGTTGTTTTCCAGCTGTTGAAGAATATCTTTCATGCGATCCCCCTTCGCGCGGCGCACAGTCATGGCCGCAAATTTCTTCGCACAATAATGTTTCGTTCATCGCATGAAAAGCGAAATTAAGATAATTTGCAAATGTGTCTGCAAGTTGATGTGCTAATTTGCAAACCGCATGAGCCCTGCAATCCACATTGCGCCTTCTTTTCACATGTGTAAGACTTGTTCGGCACAAGATATCTGAAGGTCGATTACCAGTGACCATACCGCTTATTCCGCCACACTCTGTGTTTCTGGACCGCACAACCCCGCCGCATGTCGCCACGCTGGTGGCACAGGCCTCGATTGCGGCGCTGGCAATGAATGTGTTTCTGCCCTCATTGCCATCAATGGTGGTGTATTTTGACACCAGCTACAGCGTGATGCAGCTTTCAGTGTCGCTGTATCTGGCGATGAATGCGGTGCTTCAGGTGTTTATCGGAACGATTTCGGACAGATATGGCCGCCGGCCTGTGCTGCTGGCATCACTGGTGGTGTTTATCATTGCGACCATTGGCACATTGCTTGCGCCCAATGTCACGGTTTTCCTGATCTTTCGGATGATGCAGGCGCTGGTTGTATCGGCCATGGTGTTAAGCCGCGCCTCTATCCGCGATGTGCTGGATGAAAGTGCCGCCGCATCGCGCATCGGCTATGTGACGATGGGCATGGCACTGGTGCCCATGATTGCCCCTGCCATAGGTGGTTTTCTGGACGAGGCATTTGGCTGGCGCGGCAGTTTCACATTGATGCTGTTGGCTGGCGTGGCCGTTCTGGCCCTAAGCTGGGCCGATATGGGCGAGACGAAACATGACCGCAGCGGGTCCCTGCGCCAGCAATTTGCGGCCTTGCCCGAATTGATGCGCGCGCGCCGGTTCTGGGGCTATTGCGGGTCGGCGACATTGGCATCGGGCGCGTTTTTCGCCTATCTGGGGGGGGCGCCTTTTGTGGGATCGCAGGTATTCGACCTGACCCCCTCGCAGCTTGGTATCTATTTCGGGGCGCCTGCGGTCGGCTATGCGTTCGGTAATTTCCTGTCCGGACGGTATGCGGCGCGCTACGGGATCAACAAAATGATCCTTGTCGGCAGCCTTATCGGGTTCTCGGGCATGATCCTGCTGGCCCTGTTGTATCTGGGTGGCGCGTTAAGTGCGCCGGTGTTTTTCGGCTGCTTCATCATGATCGGGCTTGGCAATGGCATGTTATTGCCATCGGCCACATCGGGCATGATGTCGGTGCGCCCCCATCTGGCGGGAACCGCCAGCGGCATGGGCGGGGCCATCATGATCGGGGGTGGTGCGGCGTTATCGGCACTGGCGGGCGCGCTGCTGACACCGGGCAGCGGCGCTGGTCCGTTGATCTGGATGATGCTGGCCACCACAGGCGCGACCATTGCGCCGGTCTTGTATGTGATGCGCCGTGCGCGGCAGATCGGCGCTTGACCTAAGGCACGCGGTTTGCAAAGTTTGCCTTCCAGCTTAGCAAAGTTGCCGGAGGGGCCATGCCACCGCAAAAACTGTATGCCGGTGCAAAACTGCGTGAAACACGGCTGCAACTGCAACTGACGCAGAAGGATTTTGCCGCCAAGCTGGGCGTATCCCTGCCCTATCTGAACCAGATGGAAAACAACAATCGCCCGCTGTCCACAGCGGTTGTACTGGCGCTGGCCCGCGAATTCGGCATGGATGTAACGGAACTTTCGGCGGGCGACAGCGAAAGGCTGGTATCCGACCTGCGAGAGGCGCTGGCAGACCCGCTTTTTGCCACCGCCAACCCTGCCCTGCCCGATCTGCGGCTGGTGGGGGCCAATGCGCCGGGATTTGCGCGCGCGTTTCTGGACCTGCACCGCGCCTACCGGCAGGCACAGGAACAGCTTGCCTCGCTGGACGAGGCATTGGGCCGCGAAGACACCACCTTGCGCTTGTCACCTTGGGAGGAGGTGCGTGATTTCTTTCACTACTGTGACAACTACATTGACGCCGTGGACCGCGCAGCCGAGACTTTCGCCGGCCGCGCGAAAACCGGTATGGATTTCATGGCGCATGCCGCATCGGTGCTTGCCGATCACAAGATCACAATACGGCTGACCCATACCGAGGATTTGCGCCGCTTTGACGCCGCACGCGGCATACTGGAACTGTCATCGAGGGTGTCACGCGCAACGCAGGCGTTCCAAATGGCCCATCAGGTCGCGTTGCTGACCCAGCATGACCTGCTGGAGGCCACATTGGACCTTGCGCGGTTCCAGTCGCCCGAGGCACGCGCAATTGCGCGGATCGGGCTGGCGAATTATTTTGCGGGTGCCGCACTCATGCCCTACCGCCGCTTTCTGGCCGCTGCGCAGGACTGCCGCCACGATCTGGAAACACTTGCCGAAGTCTTTGGGGCGTCCATCGAACAGGTCGCGCACCGGCTGTCGACCTTGCAGCGTCCGGGGGCCAAGGGGGTGCCGTTCTTCTTTGTGCGGGTCGATCAGGCGGGCACAATCACGAAACGCCATTCCGCCACGCGATTGCAATTTGCGCGTTTCGGCGGGGCGTGTCCGTTATGGAATGTGCATCGCGCCTTTGAAACGCCGGGGCGATTTCTGCGCCAACTGGCGGAAACCCCTGACGGTATGCGGTATTTCTGCCTTGCGTTGGCCGTGACCAAAGGCGGCGGTGCGTTTCACGCGCCCGTGCGACGCTATGCCATCGGGCTGGGATGCGAGATTAACCACGCGGGCGCGCTGGTTTACGGTGACGGCATGGATCTGGGCCGCGAAGGCGGGTATGATCCTATTGGAATTTCCTGCCGCATCTGCGAACGCGACAATTGCCACCAGCGCTCTGTTCCGCCGCTGGAACGCCATCTGCGTATTGATCCCGACCACCGGAAACTGTTGCCTTACAGCATTGAATAGCGCGCTTCAGATCACCTCGAAACGGTCCACATCAACCATGCCGAAATCGGTGATTTTCAGATGCGGGATTACGGGCAAGGCAATGAAGGCCAGTTGCAAGAACGGCTCTTCCAGCGTCACGCCCAGTGATTTGGCGGCGCTGCGCAATTCAACAAGGCGGGCATGGACCTGTTCATAGCTGTCCAGCGACATAAGCCCCGCAACCGGCAGGGGCAGTTCCGCCACAACCTGCCCACCGTGCGCCACGACAAAGCCCCCTTCGATTTCGGACAGGCGGTTCACCGCCAGCGCCAGATCGTCATAATCAACGCCAACAGTTACGATATTGTGGTGATCATGCGCGACCGTCGCCGCAATCGCGCCTGATGTCATGCCGAAACCGCGCACAAACCCCGTGGCGATATTCCCGTTCCTGCCGTGCCGTTCAACCACGGCAACGCGTGCCAGATCACGTGCGGGATCAGGGCGTTTGTCGCCGTCTTGGGGTGGTATTTCCTCTCGCAGGTGTTGGGTGATGATCTTGCCTTCCAGAATGCCAATGACGGGGGTGTCGGGGCTGTTGCCTGCATGGCGGAAATCGCGCGCGCCGACCTTTGGTGCGCGAACGGAATCGCGTGCCACAGGTGCTATCACATCGCGCGCGGCGAATGCCGCATCATCGACCACCCTGCCCCCGCACAGCACCAGACTGGCGCGACACGAAGCCAGATCGGGCAAGGCGACAATATCGGCGCGTTTGCCCGGTGCGATCTGTCCGCGATCCTTCAGCCCGAACGCCTCGGCCGCTGAAAGTGATGCGGCGCGATACACCGCCAGCGTGTCACAGCCCATCGCAATCAGGCTGCGGATCATGTGGTCCAGATGCCCATGCTCGGCAATGTCCAGCGGGTTGCGGTCGTCAGTACACAGGCACATATAGGGCGCGGTCACGGGCGTCAGCAGTGGTGCCAGCGCCACCATATCCTTACTGACAGACCCTTCGCGGATCAGGCAACGCAGCCCTTTTTGAAGCTTTTCGCGGGCTTCTGCGGCGGTGGTGGATTCATGTTCGGTGCGAATGCCCGCACTGATATAGGCATTCAGGTCACGCCCCGACAACAGCGGCGCATGCCCGTCAATATGCCCCCCCGCGAAGGCGTGCAATTTCGCCATGCATCCGGGATCACGGTGGATAACGCCGGGAAAATTCATAAACTCTGCCAGCCCGATCACGCTGGGATGGTCCGCAAGCGCCAGCAGATCCTGCGCATCCAGCGCCGCGCCTGCGGTTTCCATATGTGTGGACGGCACGCAGGATGACAGGTTCACCCGTATGTCCATCACTGTCCGGCTTGACGCGTCCTGAAAATAGCGAATACCCGCACTGCCTGCGACATTGGCAATTTCATGGGGGTCGCAAATGGCGGTTGTCACCCCGCGCGGGGCGACACAGCGGTCAAATTCGAACGGGGTCACCAGCGACGATTCAATATGCAGATGCGTGTCGATAAACCCCGGAACAAGGATTTGGCCATGCAATTCGATGATCCTTGCGCCGTCATACCCTGCGCCAATACCCACGATTGTATCGTCACAAATGGCAACGTCACCTTCGATATATGTGCCGGTGACCACGCAAAGCACCTTCGCCCCGCGCAGAACCAGATCAGCAGGAATTTCGCCGCGCGCCTGTTGAATGCGGGTTTCCAGTGTCATTTTGTCATCCTTTTCCTGCTTAGGGGGCGTTTTCCAGCGTAAGGGGCAGTTTATGCGCTGTCGCGTGCAATGTCATACAGCGCATAATCCCGCGCAGATCCCGTTTCCAGCCGCGCACGCAGATTTGCCGATAAGCTTGTCTCCATTCTGGGCGAGACATTCTTCTGTGGCAGATCCAGACTGCACTCCAGCCTTTCTTCCAGCCATTTCTGGAATTCGGGCATGGCGTCATACCGAAACAGGGTCTGGACACGGTCATCCTTGTTGGGGTGGGTCAGAAAGGCCGCCTGCGACCCCACTGCGGCAAATTCAGGTTTGGGGTCTTGAAGGTAGCCCGCAACAAATTCATCGAAACTTTTGCCGCGCGTGCTGCGCGGGGTGCCCTTCAGCCAGTCGCCATGGCGAAACCGGAACCAGCTGTTCAGCCAATCTTCGGGGTGCCGTATCAGGGCGACCGTTTCCGGCTGCACCTTCTTGAAAATCATCAGGAATTTTTCAAACCGCCATCTATAGCGATGAAATGTGCAATGCTTGATCCGCGGATCGCCCTGCAACACAATGTCCGCCATCGGCGCAAGTGCGGCTTCCAGCGATGTGCTTGCGGTTTTGGGTGTCGCAAATAAAACAAGGTTTTGCTTTTCAAAATATAGCATTGCACGCCATTCTTTATGTAACCTGTCAGGTGTCGGCGCCCGATAATGCGCCGGTTCTAGGTTTGACTGTGAACCGCGATTGCGTCAAGGGCCGCGCCGTGTTTTCCATGATTGGTCTTGTCCCAGTAGAACGGCGCCGAAACAAGTTCCCACAGGGCCTTGTAGACGGCCAGAACAGCCAAGGGGAAATAGCCGTGCAATGTGGGCAGCCAAAGGCGCAGATGGCGATGATGACGCGCGCGCGTTCCCAATATTCCGACGGTCAGGTTTATCGCCTCGGTCAGGATGAAAAGCCCCACGAATACCTTCAGGGCGTGGGACGGAAACGCGTCAAGAAGCGGATGCTGCCAGCCCAGCATGACAAGCCAGAAGGACCACAGCAACGGGGCCAGCATGAATTGCACCAATGTGCCCAGAAACAGCACCTGAACGCCCCAGAACCGCCACGCCCCCAGATCCCGCCACAGGGCGCGCGGGTCGCGCATATGCACCAGCCATGTGATTGCATATCCTTTCAGCCAGCGGGACCGCTGTTTCACCCATGGAATGGCACGGCAATTCGCTTCCTCATAGGTGACCGTGTCCAGAAGCTGGGTGTAATAGCCGCGCCGCGCAAGCCGGATGCCAAGATCCGCATCCTCGGTCACGTTATGCGCGTCCCACCCCCCAAGGCGTTCCAGAATATCGCGGCGGAAGAACAGCGTCGTCCCGCCCAGCGGCACTGCCAGACCCAGCCGTTGCATGCCTGGCAGGATGACGCGAAACCAGCTTGCGTATTCGATGGTAAAACACCGCGCCAGCCAGTTGCTGCGCGGGTTATAGAAATCCAGCACCCCCTGCGCGCAAACAGCATGGCATAATTCAGGGCGCGGGGTTTGGTTTTCAGGGGCGCATCTGGCACAGGCACAACCCGCATCCAGCGCGGCAATCGGGCAGCGCGCAGGGCCTGCCGTGTTTCTGTGTCGTTTTCCTCGACAATCAGAAGAACATCCAGAAGGTTGCGCGGCCATGTCAGGCGGGACAGGCGCTGCAACAGGCGCGGCACAGTTTCGGGTTCCTTGTAAAGCGGCACAAGGATCGACACGACCGGCTTGCGGCGCTCTGCAAGATTGACGATTCTGCCTGCGGAGTGTTCGCGCGGGGGCTGGTCCGAGAATGCGCAAAATGCGGCAGCAATCTTTAACATGGCGGAAAATGCCAGAAAGAAACTTGCCACAAGTGTGAGTGCCAGAAACGCAGCTTGCGGAAACAACACGGTCGCCACAACCCCCGCGCCCAACGCCGCGACCAGCCAGTTCCGCATATGATCGAAATTCATGGACCTGCAACTGTCCCGACCCGAAACGCAGGTTTCCGCCCATATTTTCAGTCGGTTACGACGGAGGCTTAACAGCGTGTCGTGCAAGGCATTTTCTGAAACAAGCGCCGGAACCACCGGGCCGAATATGGCGTGAAGCTGCGCGCGCTTCGCTTCGAACTGGTCAGGGCGCGGGGTTGCGATCACTGTGACCGCGCCCGCATTGCACCACGGCATGCACCGCAAGGAAATGCAGGTTTCGGCCCCGATCCTGTCTGTCAGCGCAGGGTCGGGTTTCTGGCGCGCTGTGTCCACAATCGGGGTGTCAAACTGGATGGACAGCGCCTGCAGAAGGGTGTCTTCGGTGATCTGCCCGTTCGCAACCAGAAGATCGCCAAGGCTGGTGGCCTGTTGCGCCTGCAGTTTCAACGCCTCAAGCAGGGTATCGTCGCTGATGGCCCCCATATCGCGCAGTATGGCACCAAGTGAGTCGCGCGCATGCGTTTTGTCACGCTGCACCGTCAGATGCAGGGGCGACCCCGCGACGTATTGCGGGGCAGATGGCGTGCTTGATTGACGATACAGCCGCATCGAGTGTTCCACTTTGGTTAACGCCAAGGGAAACACGATGATGATTAACAACTGATTAAGAATTGGCCGCGCGGGTGGTGTCTGGCGCGAAAAGAACCCTGCGCCGCATCCCCCCCGCGCAGTGGCAGGTGCCCTGACAAATCGCAGGGCACCAGATTTGTCTAGCCTGCCTTGCGGTCGGCCATATGTCGGGCAAAGCGTTCGAACAGATAGAAACTGTCCTGCGGGCCGGGGCTGGCTTCGGGGTGGTGCTGAACCGAAAACACCGGCCGGTCCTTCATCCGGATGCCGCAATTTGACCCGTCAAACAGCGACGTATGCGTTTCCACCACCGCATCGGGCAGGGTTTGGCTGTCCACTGCGAAACCGTGGTTCATCGAGGTGATCTCGACCTTGCCGGTTTCATGGTCCTTGACCGGATGATTGGCCCCGTGATGGCCGTGATTCATCTTGATGGTCTGGGCCCCAAGCGCCAGTGCAAGCATCTGGTGCCCCAGACAAATCCCGAAGACAGGAATATCGGCCTCCAGAACATCACGGATCATTGGCACAGCATATTCGCCCGTTGCCGCGGGATCACCCGGACCGTTCGACAGAAACACCCCGTCAGGGTTCAACGCCAACACCTGTTCGGCTGTGGCCGTCGCGGGCAGCACAGTCACATCACAACCGGCACTGGCCAGACAGCGCAGGATGTTGCGCTTCGCCCCGTAATCAATGGCAACAACCTTGTGGACGGGTGCCGTCTGGCGCGAATATCCATCCGGCCATGCCCAACGCATTTCATCCCAGCGGTAGCTTTGCGCACATGTCACATCGCGCGCCAGATCAAGGCCGACCAAGCCCTTGAACCCGCGCGCCATGGCCAGCAATTCCTCAATATCGAAATTGCCGTCCGGATCATGCGCCAGTGCGACATGCGGCGCACCCTGCTGGCGAATCGCACGCGTCAGGCGACGCGTATCCACGCCGCCCATACAAATACGGCCGCGTCTGGCCAGCCAGTCCACCAGCGGTTCGGTTGCGCGCCAGTTGCTGGGCGCTGTCGGGTCCCATTTGACGACCATTCCAGCCGCGACAGGGTCTGCGGTTTCGTCATCATCCGCGTTCACACCCACATTCCCGACATGAGGGAAGGTGAACGTAACCACCTGCCCCGCATAGGACGGGTCGGTCATGATTTCCTGATAGCCGGTCATGGCCGTGTTGAAACACAGCTCTGCCACGGTTTTGCCCGTAGCCCCGAAGCCACGTCCATAAAAAATTGTCCCATCAGCCAAAACAAGGCATGCTGTGGGTTTGAGTGTCTGCGCACACATCCTGTCGCTCCGTCATGTTCGGATTTCGGCGGAACCTACGGCCATGCGCACCAAGAATCAAGCGAATCCGGCCCGTATTTTGAAAGAAGAAAAGATATCTGCGCCCCGCCGATTTTTTTGAACCTTGCGAGCGGGTGTGCCCTTCGTTAGGGTCCGCGCCCAACAACCCCATTTGAGACAGGACGGCCCCATGTCACTGCGCGACAGGATATCAAGCGACCTAAAGACAGCGATGAAGGCCAAGGACAGCGCGAAGCTGGCAACCTTGCGGCTGATCAATGCCGCCATCAAGGACCGCGAAATCGCTGCGCGCGGTGATGGCACCAGCGGCGAGTTAAGCGATGGTGATCTGGTCGCGGTTCTGACGCGCATGGTCAAGCAGCGCAGGGATTCCGCACGCGCCTATGAAGAAGCCGCGCGCCTTGATCTGGCCGAGAAGGAGATCGCGGAGATTGCCGTGATCGAAACCTTCCTGCCGCGCCAGATGACCGACGATGAAATGACCGCAGCCGTTGACGCCGCCATAGCAGAGACTGGCGCGACCTCTGTGCGGGATATCGGCAAGGTCATGGGGGTGCTGAAGGCCCGACATGCGGGCGAGATGGATTTCGGCAAGGCTGGCGCAATCGTCAAGGCGAAGCTGGCCTGACGCGACAGCGGTTGAATTTCCGGTATGTGCCCTAAGTTCTGACCAATATGTGTCAGCCAAGGGGAAGAGCGCATGCAAAAGTTGAAGTCAGTCATGGTTGCAGGGGCAGGCGCTGTTCTTGCACTTTCGGCGCAAAGTGGCTTTGCGGAAACGCTGGAATACAGCGTCAATGACGTGGTGTTCGAAGCATATGTCGCGCGGCCGGATGGCCCGCCGCGCGGCACTGTTTTGATTGTCCATGATTGGGACGGCGTAAATGACCATGAAATCGCGCGCGCCGATGCATTGGCGCAGTCCGGCTATGTCGGGGTTGCGGTTGACCTGTTCGGGCGTGATGCCGTGCTGGAGGGAATGGACGATTACCGCCGGGAGACTGGCGCCCTCTATGCAGATCGCGACATGTTCCGCGCGCGCATCGATGCCGCAGCGCAGGCCGTGGCAGGGTTGGACGATGTGCCAGCGCAAATGGTCATCACCGGCTATTGCTTCGGTGGGGCCGCCGCATTGGAAGCGGCGCGCGCAGGCATGGATATGGCAGGCTTTGTCAGCTTCCATGGCGGGCTGGACACACCACAAGGGCAGGATTACACCGCGACCCCTGCCCCGGTTCTGGTTCTGCACGGGTCTGCCGATCCGGTTTCAGGCATGTCCGATCTGGCCCGCCTGATGGACGAATTGCACGGCGCAGGCGTTGCGCATGAAGCCCAGATATTCGGCGGCGCGCGCCATTCCTTCACGGTCGAAGGATCGAATGACTGGGACGCCGACGCCAATGACAAGGCCCATGCAGCGCTTGACCGCTTTCTGGATCAGGTGTTCTGAAACCACCCGTGCGCCCTGTCCCGGTGTCGGGGCGCGCGCGCGGTTCCCGCTATAGCGAATAGCGGTCCGCGCTGTCCGCATCCTGACGCAACCGTGTCAGGAACGCTGTCGAGATATGTGTTTTCAACGCCTCATAGGCGCCCTGTCCGTCCTGCGCGGCAATTGCCTCGACAATCGCGGAATGCTCGTCAATGGTCTGGGTTCCACGCCCCTCAAAACTCAACGAGGTGGTGGCCAGCAGCGCCATGGACCGATGTACCAGATCAAGTTGCTGCACCAGATAGCGGTTATGCGAGGCAAGATGAATCTGTTTGTGAAACCGCCGGTTGGCGCGGCTCAGCGCCTTGGGGTCATCAATCAGCTTGCGGTCCTCCTCCACCATGGTGCGCAGCAGGCGCACCTCCTCGTCGGTGGCATGGCGTGCCGCCAGTCGCGCGGCAAACCCTTCCAGCTCGGCGCGGACGGCATATAATTCCGCCAGCTGGTTATGATCCAGAGAGGCAACAATCAAGGACCGCCCGTCACGCGTCAACAGGCTTTGCGTTTCCAGCCGTTGCAGGGCTTCACGGATGGGGGTGCGTGACACGCCAAACCTGTCCGCAAGCTCTGATTCCACAAGCCTGTCACCGGGCTTGTACACACCAAGATCGATGGCCTCCAATATCAGGGTATAGGCGTCTTTCGGTGGTTTGAAATCAGGCATCACATTTCGCTTTTCTTGGGCGCGGGCAACAAAACCCCGCTTTTGCCGGAATGACAAGCATGAACTTCGCTGCATATACCCTGTTATCCGGCAATCACTCGCCGCAAGTATGCCATGTGATTTAACACATAAGCACTGGCCCCGCGACCCGCCTGCCCTTCCCGCGGGCAAAACAGGGCCGCATTTGTTCCTGTCACGGCGCAAACACACCAAAGAAACGGTTGATTGCGCTAACATCCCTGTCTTGCGCATTATCATCATTGTTTCGTCACAATGCAGGGATTAACCCTGCCCAAAACAACCATCCGGACAGGAGCAGCCCATGCGTGCAACCCGCGTCGTTCAGAAAATCCTAAGCAATTATGAAGGGGAAACCCCCGGTGTGAAAGCCAATCTGTGCCGCATGCTGATGCAAGGCAAACTTGGCGGCACCGGCAAAATGATCATCCTTCCGGTCGATCAGGGGTTCGAACATGGACCCGCACGGACATTCGCCCCCAACCCCGCCGCATATGATCCGCATTATCATTACCAACTGGCCATTGATGCAGGCCTGAATGCCTATGCCGCGCCTTTGGGCATGATCGAGGCAGGCGCGGACACATTCACAGGCCAGATTCCCACAATCCTGAAAGTGAACAGCGCCAATTCCCTGATGTCTGATACAGCAGGAAAAAATCAGGCGATCACCGCCAGTGTTGATGATGCCTTGCGCCTTGGCTGCGCCGCCATCGGCTTTACCATCTATCCCGGTTCGGATTGCGCCTTGGGCATGTTTGAAGAAATCAGCGCCATGCGGCAGGAAGCAGCTGCCAAAGGCGTGGCCACTGTCATCTGGTCCTACCCGCGCGGCGAAGCCATCACCAAAGACGGCGAAACCGGTATTGATGTGGCCGCCTATGCCGCACAGATCGCCGCACTTCTGGGGGCGCATATCATCAAGATCAAACTGTCCACCGATCACCTGATGTTGCCGGAAGCCAAAAAAGTCTATGAAGACCAGCAAATCGACATCGCCACCCAAGCGGCGCGCGTCAAACATTGTATGCAGTCCAGCTTCAACGGACGGCGTATCGTGGTATTCTCGGGCGGCGCCAAAAAGGGCGAGGATTCGGTCTATGATGACGCCCGCGCCATTCGTGACGGGGGCGGCAACGGGTCCATCATCGGGCGTAACAGTTTCCAGCGCTCCCGCGAGGATGCGCTTGCGATGCTGGCCAAACTGGTCGACATTTACAAAGGCAAGGCCTGATAACGCCCTCTCCGGATGGATCACCGTCAGGGGGTTCATCTTGCCAAAAATACTCAATACGGCCCGAAGCGCAGCGCAGGGCAGAAACATGATAAAGGGGGCGCAAGCCCCCTTTTCCTTTGCCTCTATCAAACCCCGCGGCGCAAGCGCTCCAACAGATCGCGCGATGGGTTGCCGGTAACGTCCATCCCGCGCGCGCGCTGATAGGCGCTGATTGCAGATTGCGAATTCGGCCCGATCACCCCGTCCACGCCTTGCGTATCAAACCCCGCACGCGTCAGCAGGCGCTGGATTTCCTGCCGCTCGCCCAGACGCAGGCCATGACGGTCCGGCTGGAAATTTCCCCGAATAGGGCCACCGCCGCGCAACCTGTCCGAAAGATGCCCAATTCCAATGACATAGAATTCGGAATTGTTGTAACGCGTTAACGCTGTGAAGTTGCGGAATGTCATGAAGGCAGGCCCGCGCGGGCCGTCCGGAATGATGACCGATGACGCGCCATGGTCCGCCACCGCGCGCCCGTTCATGTCGCGCACACCCATGCCGGTCCATTCCGACACCTCCCGCGAACTGCCCCGTCCGGCAAGACCGGTGTTGAACCCGTCGGGCAACTGAACTTCCACGCCCCAGGGCTGGCCCCGTGTCCAGCCCATCCGCGACAGGTAATTTGCCGCCGATGCCAGCGCGTCGGACGGATCTTCTGCCCAGATATCGCGCCGCCCGTTGCCGGTGAAATCCACCGCATATTCCTGATAGGTGGTCGGAATGAATTGCGTATGCCCCATTGCGCCCGCCCATGACCCGCGCATATTGGCCGCACTTGTATCGCCACGTTGCAAGATACGCAGCGCAGCCATCAACTGGCTTTCGAAAAACGCGCCCCGCCGCCCGTCAAAGGCCAGTGTCGCAAGTGCCGAAATCACAGGAATATCACCGCGTTCCGTGCCATAGCGCGATTCAAGCCCCCAGATTGCCGTGATCACCTCGGCCTCGACGCCGTAGCGTCCTTCAATCGCGCGCAGGGTTGAATTGTGACGCGACAGGGCCGCCCGCCCCGCCGACAGCCGCTCATCAGAAACAGCGATTGACAGATAATCTTCCAATGTGCGGGTGAATTCGGTTTGCCTGCGGTCGCGTGCAATGACATCAGGCAGGAAACCTGCCCCGCGCAGGGCAGGGTCAAGTGTGCTTGCATTTATGCCAGCCGATGCGGCGCGCGTGCGGAACTGCGCCAGCCACGCGTCAAATTCGGCATTTGCCTGTGGCCGCATGCGGCTTGTTGTTTGCGGTGGTGTCATTGGCACCCCCCCGCCCATACAGGCCGACAGGGAGATTGCGGACAATCCCGCGATACAGAAACGTCTAGAAAGTTGCATGGCACTGCTTACCCCTTTGATATATTTTTGGGGCAAGCGTAGCGGAACATGGCCGCGCAGAAAAGCAGCCATCGGCGAAGTCCCGCAGATTGTGAACATTGCCATCTTGGTTCCCGACCAAAGGACCGCTAGCATTCGGGGTGCACGCAAATCGGGGAATATCATGTCACGTTGGATACCGGCCGCAACCTTGGCCTTTGCCTTGCCAGCCTGCGGGCTGGCCAATGTTGACACATCCCCCAGGCCAGCCGCACGGCCAGCCGTGCTGGCGCAGCCGCAAACCGGCAATTTCGACGCATGGCGGTCGGGTTTTGCAACCCGTGCGCTTGCTGCCGGCATCACGCAGGCGACGCTGGACCGGTCCCTGCCCGTCATGCAGTTGCTGCCCGAAACTGTGGCCCTTGACCGCCGCCAAAGCGAATTTGGCGCGCGCATCTGGGATTATATGGACAGCACCGTGTCCCCCGCACGCATTTCGCAAGGGCAGTCTGCCTTGCGCCGTCATGCGAATATTCTGACCCGCATTGAGTCGCGCTACGGGGTGCCGCCCGAAATTCTTGTGGCGATCTGGGGCATTGAATCCTCCTACGGGGCGAACCGTGGCGGCACGCAGACATTGGCAACCCTTGCGACACTGGCCAAGGACGGGCGGCGCGGTGAATTTTTTGAAGCGCAGTTGCTGGATGCGCTGCGTATCGTTCAGGCGGGCGATATCAGCCCGCAGGCGATGATCGGGTCATGGGCGGGCGCATTTGGTCATATGCAGTTCATGCCCTCCAGTTTCCTGACCTATGCGGTGGATTTCACCGGTAACGGCCGACGCGATGTCTGGGCCGATGACCCGTCTGACGCGCTGGCATCGGCGGCAAACTACCTTGCCCGGCGCGGCTGGACGCGCGGTCAGCCCTGGGCGCGCGAGGTGGTCCTGCCCGACGGGTTCGACCTGCGCCTGACCGGACAGGCACAAGCGGTGTCTGCGTGGACAAATGCCGGTGTGCGCGCGGCAGCGGGGGCGCAATTGCAGTCAGGTCAGGCGCGACTGGTCCTGCCCGGTGGCGCGCGTGGTCCCGCATTCCTGACTTATGGAAATTATGATGTGCTGAAGGAATACAACCTGTCCGATGCCTATGTTCTGGCGGTGGGCCACCTGTCCGACCGGTTGCGCGGTGACGGCGGTTTGCGCGGCAGCTGGCCGCGTGGCGACCGCGCCCTGACACAGGATGAACGGCGCGCATTGCAACGCAGGCTGAACGCATTGGGCCATGACACTGGCGGTGTGGACGGACGCATCGGCCCCGCAACAATTGCCGCCGTGCAGGCATGGCAGAAAACGCAAGGGCTGGCCCCTGACGGCTATGTTAACGCCGATTTGCTGCGCCAGCTTCTGCCCTGACCCCTTGTTCAACTGGCCGGACTGTATTAGATACCGCAATAATGTTATAATATATCATAACTGAAAGGTGTCACATGCCCGTCCCCGACCCCCGCCTGCCCGTCACTGTGTTGTCGGGCTTTCTTGGCGCAGGCAAAACAACGCTGCTGAACCATGTCCTGAACAACCGCGAAGGCCGCCGCGTTGCGGTTATTGTCAATGACATGTCCGAAGTGAACATTGACGCCGACCTGATCGATGCCGGTGTAGACCTGAAGCGCGGCGAGGAAAAACTGGTCGAGATGTCGAATGGCTGCATCTGCTGCACCCTGCGCGACGATCTGCTGGCCGAGGTGCGGCGCCTGTCGCAGGAAGGGCGCTTTGACTACCTGTTGATCGAGTCCACCGGCATTTCCGAGCCGCTGCCGGTGGCCGCTACATTCGAGTTCCGCGACGAGCATGGTGACAGTTTGCTGGATGTGGCGCGGCTGGATACAATGGTGACGGTCGTGGATGCGGTCAATCTGCTGCGCGATTTCTCCAGCCATGATTTCCTGTCCGACCGGGGCGAGGTTCTGGGCGAACAGGATGAACGCAGCCTTGTTGATCTGCTGACCGACCAGATCGAATTTGCCGATGTCATTATCCTGAACAAGGTCACTGATGCGGGCGCTGCGCAAACCGATGCCGCGCGCAAGATCATCAAGGCGCTGAACCCCGATGCGCGCTTGATCGAAACCGACCATTCGCATGTCGCGGCAGACCAGATTTTTGACACCGGCCTGTTTGATTTTGACACCGCGCATGAACACCCGCTTTGGGCCAAGGAACTGTACGGCTTTGCCGATCATGTCCCTGAAACCGAAGAATATGGTGTGACGTCATTTGTTTACCGCGCGCGGCAGCCATTCGACCCCGCCAAGGTGCATGCGGTGCTAAACGGCAATCTGCCCGGTGTTATTCGTGCCAAGGGGCATTTCTGGGTGGCAACGCGGCCCAATTGGGTGGCCGAATTCTCGCTTGCCGGTGCAATGTCCAGTGTGACGCCCTTGGGGGGCTGGTGGGCGGCTGTGCCCCGTGACCGCTGGCCCGACCACGCCGAGGCATTGGAGAAGATGCGCGAAAACTGGGTTGATCCATGGGGCGACAGGCGGCAGGAACTGGTGTTCATTGGCGCGGGCATGGATCATGCGGCGCTGATTGCCAAGCTGGATGCCTGCCTGATGGATTGCGACAGTTTCACCCCCGAACTTTGGGCAGGTCTTGATGACCCGTTCCCCAAATGGGGACAGCGCAAGGCCGCATGACGCATGCGCGCGAACCTGAAATCCAGTTTGCGCAGGCGGTCCAGCCCAATGGCCGAGTTTGACCGCCTGCCCCCTGACCTGCGCCGCTGGCTGGCGCAGGCGGCCCTGCCGTGGTCCGCACGCTCCGCGCTGCGGTTGTGGCACAGGGCTGTGCGCCAATACGGGCCGGACCGGCAGGCCATTCTGGCCCATCTGGCCCGCGCCGAAGCGCGCAGTCTGGCAAGGGACAGTCCCGCCATATGGGGGGACGGCTATCCGCTGATGCGAGAGTAGACGGGGACGATACGGGAGGGCTTTGGGCGTCTGTTGCGGACCTTCGTGCTTAGATAAAGCGCGCGCCATCGGTGGGCCGGGGACTGCCGATCCGACGTAATAGAAATTCACTTTATGCAGGCTGCATATTCCTGAAAATCAAGGCTTGAACTGCCATTAGACCATCGGCAGGCCGTGGGACGGCCCGCCGATGGTGCGGCGGCCTTCGGCCTTGTCCCGCACCTTGGGCATTACCCAATGACCGCAACAGACCCAATAGCAACAGTTCCGTGCCACAACCCGCAGCCAACTTAGGCGCGTACGGTTCCATCGCCGGTGACCAGATACTTGAAACTGGTCAACTGCTCGGCGCCGACGGGACCACGCGCATGCATCTTGCCTGTGGCAATGCCAATTTCTGCCCCAAGCCCGAATTCACCGCCATCCGCGAATTGGGTGGACGCGTTGCGCATCAGGATCGCGCTGTCCAGCCCTGCAAAGAACCGCGCGGCAACGGAATCATCTTCCGCAAGAATCGCATCTGTGTGCTGTGATCCGTATTGACGGATATGCGCCATCGCGGCATCGACATCATCGACCACCGCCGCTGCCATGATCTTATCTAAGAATTCATACCCGAAATCCTCTGGACGCGCGCGAACGACACCGGGCAGATGCTGCAAACCTTCGTCCACGCGCATCTCGACCCCTGCGGCGACCAGATCCGCGATAATCTGCGCGCCAAGCCCGTCCACAAGGTCACGGTGGATCAGCAGGCATTCCGCCGCCCCGCAAGGGCTGGTCCGGCGCGTCTTGGCGTTGATCACCACGCGGCGCGCTTTATCCGCATCGGCGCTGGCATCGACATAGACATGGCAAATGCCTTCGAGATGCGAGAACACGGGAACCCGCGCCTCTCGCTGCACCAGCCCGACCAGACCCTTGCCGCCGCGCGGCACGATGACGTCGATATGTTCAACCATGCGCAGCATGTCCGAGACTGCCGCGCGGTCGGTCGTCTGGACAAGCTGGATTGCATCTTCGGGTAGCCCCGCCGCCTGCAACCCGGCCACCAGTGCCGCATGGATCGCACGAGAGGAGTGGAAACTTTCCGACCCGCCGCGCAGTATCACGGCATTGCCGGACTTCAGGCACAGCGCGCCTGCATCGGCGGTCACATTGGGGCGCGATTCATAGATGACACCGACCACGCCCAAAGGGGTGCGCACGCGCCGGATATGCAGCCCGCTTGGGCGGTCCCATTCCGAAATGACCGCGCCTACAGGATCGTCTTGCGCCGCAATCTCGCGCAGGGCACCCGCAATTCCCTGCAAACGCGCCTCATCCAGCATAAGCCGGTCCAGCATCGGGGCGGACAGCCCCTTGTCGCGCCCTGCCGCCATATCGCGCGCATTGGCTGTAAGAATTTCGGTCTGCGCCGCGATCAGGGCCTGTGCGGCCGCCATCAGCGCGCCGCTCTTGGCCTCGGCGCTGGCCGTTGCCAGCATTGTCGCGGCGGCGCGGGCACGCGCGCCCATCTCAAGCATTTCGGGACTGATTTCGGTCATAGCGCCATCTCGTCTCTGTGAATAAGGGCCACACGGCCAGGATAGTTCAGAATCGCCTCGATCTCGCGGGAATGATGGCCTGCGATCGCGGCCGCCTCCGTGCTGGAATAGCCTGCCAACCCCAGCCCCAGCGCGCCGGACGGGCCGACAATCGACACAGGATCGCCGCGCTGGAACTGCCCCTCGACACGGGTAACACCGGCGGGCAGCAATGATTTGCCCTGTTGCAGGGCCTGCTGGGCCCCTGCGTCAACATGCAGAATTCCCTTGGGTTTCATCGCGGCAATCCAGCCCTTGCGCGCCGAACGCGGATCGCCCTGCGCAGCAAAGAGCGTGGCATTCGCGCCATCAAGAACCGCGCGCAACGGATGGAGCGCGGCACCTGCCGCAATGACCATCGCACAGCCCGCCGCAGTGGCGGTTTTCGCGGCCATGACCTTGGTTTTCATGCCCCCCTTGGACAGGCCGGACACCGGCTCGCCTGCCATTCCTTCGATCTCGGGGGTAATAACCTCGACAATGTCGAAACGCGCTGCCGCAGGGTCGGTTTGCGGATTGCTGGAATACAGCCCGTCCACATCCGACAGCAACACCAGCACATCGGCCCCGATTGTCACGGCCACTTGCGCCGCCAGCCTGTCATTGTCGCCATAGCGGATTTCATCCGTGGCGATTGTGTCGTTTTCATTGACAATCGGCACGACACCCAACCCCAGCAGCGTGGACAGGGTGGCGCGCGAATTCAGGTAGCGGCGGCGGTCATGGGTATCTTCCAGCGTCAGCAAAACCTGCCCTGCGGTAATGCCATGCGGGGCCAGTGCTTCCTCATAGGCGCGTGCAAGCCGGATCTGCCCGACCGATGCGGCAGCCTGGCTTTGCTCCAGCGCCAATGTCCCGTTATGCAGGCCCAACGCCCCCCGCCCCAGCGCGATCGACCCTGATGACACGACAACAACATCGGCGCCGCGCGCCCGCAGCGCCGCAATATCCTGCGCCAGCGCATGCAGCCATGCGCCGCGCAAACCGCCATGTTCCACCAATAACGCCGAGCCGATCTTGACCACGACCCTGCGCGCCTGTGACAGCATCGCTGCCGCGCTCAGGGTTGCCATGGCCCGTCATCCTGTTCGACCTGCTTGCCCTTGTCGATCCGCGCCAGAAGCGCGCGCAGAACGCCTTGCATCCCTTCGCCCGACACAGCCGAGATCATATGCACCTTGCGCCCGCATACCGCCTCAAGGGCTGCGCATTTTTCGGCGCGTTCCTCATCATCCAGCGCGTCAATCTTATTTAGCGCAATGATGCGCGGCTTCAGCGCGACATCATGGGAATAGGCGTCCAGTTCATGGTCGATGATGCGCCAGTCTTCGGCCACATCCTCTGATGTGCCGTCCACCAGTTGTAACAGCACCGCGCAGCGCTCAATATGGCCCAGGAACTGGTCGCCAAGCCCGCGCCCTTCGCTTGCCCCCTCAATCAGGCCGGGAATATCGGCCATGACAAATTCGCGCCCGTCAATGCCGACAACCCCCAGATTGGGGTGCAGCGTGGTGAACGGGTAATCCGCAATTTTCGGCCGCGCATTGGATGTGGCCGCCAGAAACGTGGATTTGCCCGCATTGGGCAAGCCAGCAAGCCCGGCATCGGCAATCAGTTTCAACCGCAGCCAGATCGTGCGTTCAACGCCGGGCTGGCCGGCATTTGCGCGCCGCGGGGCCTGATTGGTCGCAGACTTGAACTGAAGGTTTCCCCAGCCCCCGTTGCCGCCCTTGGCCAGCAACAGGCGTTGGCCCACCTCGGTCAGATCGGCGATAACGGTTTCCTGATCTTCATCCAGAATTTCGGTGCCGACGGGCACGCGCAAGGTGACAGTGGCGCCATCCTTGCCGGTGCGGCCCTTGCCCATGCCCGGCTGGCCGGAATTGGCGAAGAAATGCTGTTGAAACCGGAAATCGATCAGCGTGTTCAGACTGTCGACAACTTCGACCCAGACATCGCCCCCGCGCCCGCCATCGCCGCCATCAGGACCACCATATTCAATGAATTTTTCGCGCCGGAACGACACGCAGCCCGAACCGCCCCCGCCCGAACGGATGTAGACCTTGGCCAGATCAAGGAATTTCATATCACTCTCGCTCGCGCGCTCCGCGTGTTGTCATGCACGAAAGCGCGCCAGTCCGCAGGGACGTTCAAGGCGCGCTGTGGCATCATGTTTCATTCAAACCCGTCACTTCTACAGACGGATTTGCCTAGCGCTTACATGGAATCGCGCGCGGCCTCAAGCACTCAGCGCCCTTTCAGCAAGCCCCCCAGCACACCGCGCATCAGCGCCTGCCCTGACCTGGACCCCAACTGGCGCGCGAAGGATTTCGCAAACGCATCCACGGGACTGTCCCCGCGCCGCGCCGGTGTGCGGGCGGGCGTCCTGACTGCGCGCGGCGCCCGCGCACGCCCCCCGTCATAGCGGCGCGCGGCGTTGAATTCGCGCGGACTGTCCGCATCGGGGCCATGGTCTGCGCCCAATGCTTGTTGGGCTTCTTGTGCGGCGGCTTCGGCGCGGCGGGCCAGCATTTCATGCGCACTGTCGCTGTCGACCATCTGTTCGTATTTTCCGGCCACCGGCGATTGCAGCATGACCATGCGCCGCGCGCCGTCATCGATTGGCCCGATCGCAGATGCGGGCGGGCGGATCAATGTGCGTTCTGCCATGCCAGGGTTGCCCTTATCCTCCCGAAACGATGTGACTGCCTCGCCTACGCCGACATCACGGATGGTATCGGCAATATCGAAACGCGGATTGGGGCGGTAGGTTTGCGCAGCCCGCCGCAACGCCTGCTGGTCGCGCGCAGTGAACGCGCGCAACGCGTGCTGGATGCGGTTGCCCAGCTGGCCCAGCACAGTATCAGGAACATCATCGGGGTTTTGCGTGACAAAATACACCCCCACCCCCTTGGACCGGATCAGCCGCGCGACGCGTTCAATCTTCTCAACCAATGCGCGGGGGGCGTTGTTGAACAGCAAATGCGCCTCGTCGAAGAAAAAGACCAGCTTGGGTTTGTCGGGGTTGCCGACTTCCGGCAATTCCTCGAACAACTGGGACAACAGCCACAGCAGGAAAGTTGCATAAAGCTGCGGGGTGCGCATCAGGCGCTCGGCATGCAGAATACTGACATATCCGCGGCCGTCCGGCGCCAGACGCATGAAATCCGACAGATCCAGCGCCGGTTCGGAGAAGAAATGTACCGCGCCCTGCGTTTCCAGCACCAGCAACTTACGCTGAATGGCGCCGATGCTGGCGGTTGTGACATTGCCGTATCGCTGCGATATCTCGCGCTGGTTCTCGCCCAGAAAATTCAGGATTGCGCGCAGGTCTTTCAGGTCCAGTATCGGCAGGCCTTCATCATCGGCAATACGGAAGGCCACGTTGATGACCCCTTCTTGCGCTTCGGTCAGATCCAGCATGCGTGACAGCAAAAGCGGCCCAACTTCCGCCATTGTCGCGCGCACCGGATGGCCGTGCTCGCCGAAGAAATCCCAGAAGATCACGGGACAGCCCTGATACCCGTAGCCGTCAAGCCCGATTTGCGCAGCGCGGCGTTCCAGAAAATCCTTGGGCGTGCCCGCCATCGCCATGCCCCCAACATCGCCCTTGATGTCGGTCAGGAATACCGGAACGCCCGCATTCGAGAATTCCTCGGCCAGGATTTGCATGGTGATCGTCTTGCCTGTGCCGGTCGCCCCCGCAATCAGCCCGTGGCGGTTGCCATATCCCAGCCGCAGCACTTGCGGGACAGTCTGCCCCTCTCCGCCGCCGCCAACCAGAACCGGTCCATTTTGGTCTTGCATCACTCATACCCCGACTACTTGTATCCGGATGCAAGATTACGCCGAAAGCCCCGGATGAGAAAAGCAATTCTTAACCATTTTGGTCTAATTATGATCCTGCGCATCCGTGTTTGTGATCCCCGGATGCGCATCCTCCCTGTCAGACTAGCCGTGCCCTTGGGCACGGCCTTTTTTCTTGCCGCGCACGCAATGGTATTGCGTCACATCCCATGACAATCGGGTTACTATTTCCTGTTGACGCAGTGTCGCTTTCGCCATACGGTGTGGCCAATCGTCGGCCGGTCCGACAGGGAGAAAAGCAAATAATCGACATGAATAGGGGCCTTCGGGCCCTTATTTTAATGCCTTTTCTTCCTGCGGTCCGCCCGCACGCACAGCTATCTTCACCAGTGCGTGGTCCCATCTTTTTCGACTGACACCTGACGCATGTCGTGATAGGACACATCTGGAAAACGAGCATATCAGGGATCAAGGCATGTCCAGAAAATATACCCCATTTTTCAATATCGCATCTGTCGCAGCATTCGCCGCACTTATGGGCACATCTGCGGCAATGGCGCAGACCACCACAGCCACCGATTCCCCCATCACGGCACTTTCCACAGGCGAAGTGCTGGGCGAGGAAATGGGCGATGGAAGCTATATCGGCAACACCCATGGCGATTGGGAACTGGTCTGCGTGGAAAACCCCGAGGGCGATGACCCCTGCCAGATGTATCAGTTGCTGCGCGATGGCGAAGGTAACGCAACGGCCGAAATCACCATGTTCCCGCTGCCCCCCGGTCAGGAAGCTGCTGCTGGCGCAACAATCCTGACACCGCTGGAAACATTGCTGACCGCGCAGCTGATCATGCAGGTCGATGGCGGGTCGGCCAAACGCTATCCCTTCACATTCTGCACAGTGGTGGGCTGCATCGCGCGCGTGGGCTTCACCGCAGAAGAAGTTGACGCCTTCCGCCGTGGCGCCGAAGCTGTGTGGCAGGTGGTTCCGGTCGCGGCCCCCGATCAGCCGATTGACCTGACAATGTCGCTTGCAGGGTTCACAGCCGCGTTCAACGAATTGTCCGAACAGCTGCCGTGATCTGACACAGGCGCAGGACACGTTATGGAACCCGGCCAGCAATGGCCGGGTTTTTCATTGCTTTACAGTCCAGACATTATTTTGCAGCGCGCAACAGACATCACCTAGGCCGTTTCGCGCGCCAGAAATTCCAGCACCATGGCAGCGGTCCATGTGAATTGCCCGCCGCCAAGCGCCTCTCCGGTGATCGGGTCATAATATTCGGCAAAGCCGCCCTTATGTATCAGTTCCAGACTATCCGCAGAAATACGGGCGGCCGCATCCTGCTGGCCTGCCCGTGCAAGTCCGTCGGCAATCATGTAGTTCACCACCAGCCAGACAGGACCGCGCCAATAGCGTTTTGCATCAAATCGCGGGTCATGGGGCGGATGGCTGGCAACACTATAGCGGGTCTCATGATTGCGTATCGTCGCGGCAATACTTGCCGCACGTTCACGCGGAATGTCGCAGAATGCCGCCAGTATCCCGCCAACGGACGCGCTGTCGATCAGCTTGCCGGTTATTCGGTCCTTGCACAGATACTGGCCATGGCGCGGCGACCACAGGCTTTCCATCGCGGACAGGCCGCGCTGCGCGAAATGCCGGTTTTCGGCCGCGATCTGTTCCTCGCCCAGAAAACCGGCCAGATCAGCCAGATCCGAACACGCCCGTATCAGGATTGCATTGAAACCGGGATCAACCACCTGAAAAGGTGACGCATCATGCAGTTTCGATGTGTCCCATTCCAATGCGCGAAAATGCTCAACAAGCCAAAGATAGCGGTCATACTGGTCCTTGGTGGGGCGGTGCGACGGGTCGGCATGCAGGGTGTCGCGCCGCGTATAGGGGGTGATCCCGTCGGTTGGCACCTGATCGAACGGCGCGTCCCAGTCCACGGAATTGTCGCGCCCTGCCTCCCACGGGTGCAAAATGGCAACCAGCCCTTCGCCCTGCGGGTCGCGGGTGGCATAGAACCAGCGGTGCCATGCGGCCACCTTTGGCAACAGCGCACGCAAGCGGGTCATGGCATGGGCAGGGTCTTGTGCGCGATCAAACAGCCGTTTCAGCGCAAACCCTGCAACCGCAGGCTGCGTGATGCCGGATGTCGGCACAGGCCGGTTCGTGCCCCACACGGTCGGGCCGGGGAAATACCCGTCATCCATCTGGTGAAAAATGATATGCGGGACCATCCCGCAAGGCCATTGATGCGCAAACAGGGTCTCGATCTCGGTCCATGCGCGCGCTTCGTCAAAATGGCGCTGGCCAAGGGCCGTCAGGCAGCTGTCCCAGTTCCACTGGAACGGATACAGCCCCTTGGTGGGCACCGTGTACTGCCCCCTGTCGTTGATTTTCAGAATATCGATTGCAGCATTGCGCAGCGCGTCGGTCATGCGATGGCCTTTTGTGTTTCAGGGTCAAACCAGCGGATACGGTCGGGAACGGGCGCAAGGGTGATCACCTCGCCCGGGGTAATGTGGCGGTCACTTTCCAGCACGGCGCGAAACGGCTGGCCCGCCACCTGCGCGGTCACAAGCGTATGCGGCCCAAGGGGCTCGACAACGCGCACTTCTGCGCTCAGGCCCGTGTCGGACGGGTGCAGGTCTTCGGGGCGAATGGCGAATTCGGCAGCAGCCCCTTGCGGCCCCGCGAAACTTTGGCCTGCCACTTGCCAGCGCCCTGCCCCGTCTGGTGTTGCAGGCAGGAAATTCATCGGCGGGTTGCCAATGAAACTGCCCACGAACCGCGCGGCGGGGTTGCGGTATACTTCGGTCGGGCGGTCGGCCTGCACAATATAGCCGCCATTCATCACGCTGATGCGGTCGGCCAGCGACATCGCTTCGACCTGATCATGGGTGACATAGATGGTGGTCGTTTTCGATTCCGCCAGAACGCCCTTCAACTCGGCGCGCATTTCCAACCGCAGCAGCGCATCCAGATTGGACAGCGGTTCATCCATCAAAATAACATCAGGTTCCATCGCAAGCGCGCGCGCCACGGCCACACGCTGGCGCTGCCCGCCCGACAATTCGCCGGAATAGCGCTTCAACAACTGCTCGATATGCATCAATTCGGCCGTGCGGCGCACACGGCGGTCCACCTCGGATGACGCGACCTTGGCCATGCGCAACCCGAAGGCAATGTTTTCAAACACTGTCAGATGCGGGAACACTGCATAATTCTGGAACACCATCGAAATGCCGCGCGCGCGCGGTGGCAGGTGGTCCACCCGCCGCCCCCCGATCCAGACCTCGCCCTGACTTGGTGTCTCCAGCCCTGCGATGATACGCAAAAGCGTGGTCTTGCCACAGCCCGACGCGCCCAACAGCACCATGAATTCCTGATCGGCAATGGTCAGGTCCACCGAATGCAGCGCGGTGAAGGCTCCGAAATCCTTCGCAACACCCTTGATGACAATCTCGGCCATCGGCCCTCCTTTCAACGATTGGCGATGCCCCACATCGCGAACAGATATTTTCGCACCGCAAAGATGAAGATCAGCGCAGGCATGACCAGCGCCGCACCGCCCGCAAATTTCAGCGGCAAGGGCGACACATTCAGCGATTGCAACAGGAACGCCGTCAGCGTGCGGTTCTCTATGGTCAGCACAGCCGCCGCAAACACCTCGTTCCACGAAATGACAAAAGCGAAAACCGCACTCGCCATAATGCCCGGCAGCGCCAGCGGCAGCACAACCTTGATAAAGGCCTGCACCCTGTTGCAGCCCAATGTCCACGCAGCCTCCTCCAACTCCACCGGAATGCCGGAAAACAGCGAAAAGGTGATCAGCACCGCAAAAGGCAGCGCCAGCATCGCATGCACCAGCGCCAGCCCCAGAACCGTGTCATCCAGACCCGTGCGAATGAACATCACCGCCAAGGGCAGCGCCAGCAGCGGCAGCGGAAACGCGCGCGTCATGATGACCAGAACGCGGAAAAATTCCTTGCCCGGAAACTCGAACCGCGACAGCGCATAGCCCGCTGGCGCCCCCATCGCGATTGACAGCACCATCGTCAATACGGCCACCTTGACCGAATTCCACAGCGCCTGCGTGACGCCCTGGAATTGCAAGAAGAACTGCACGGATGCCAGATCGAAACTTGGCCAAAGCCGTTTTGGAAACCCTGTCACCTCGGACGGGGCCGACAGCGCATTGACGAACAAAAACCAGATGGGCACCAACACCCATAACACCAGCAGCGCAATGCCCGCATGAAACAGGAACCGGCCTGCGCGCCGTGCCTCAAGCTGCGGGGCGGGGTGTGTGGCGGTGGGGGGCGTTTCAGTCATATCCGCGCTCCTTTAGGGACATGCAACAGCCGCAGCACGACCAGCGAGAATGCCACCGACAGCCCCAGAATGACCATCGCATAAGCGGCGGCAACACCGCGATCCTGCAACTGGAACTGCCACTGGAACGTCTCGCCCATCAGCACCGGCAGCGTGGTGCCCCCCAGCGCCATAACAACCGCAAACACCTCGAATGCCATAAGAATGCGCAGGATCAGCGCGGTTTGCAGGCTGGGCCGCAACAGCGGCAGCGTGACGCGTGTGAACCGCTGCCAGCGGCTGGCCCCGAACACTTCGGCGGCCTCGCTATACTCTTTGGGGATCAGCCCCATGCCCGCGACAATGATCACCATCATGATCGCCGTTGCGCGCCAGATCTCGGCCAGAACGACGGCCAGAAAGATGACCCACATACTCTGATAGCCTAGGTACAGGGTCGGGCGGTCTATGATGCCAAACGCATGCAGTATCGAATTCAGAAACCCCGATTGCTCGAATATCGCCAGCCAGATCAACCCCGCCGCCAGATCGGAAATTCCCAGCGGAATCGCAAAAATATACAACAACCCCGACCGCCCCGTTTTCAGCTTCTGCACCACAGATGCCATGGTCAGCGCCATGACCAGTTGCACCGGCACCACAATCGCGGTCAGCCAGATCGTGTTCCAGAACGCTGGCGCGAATTTCCAATGGCTTGTCATGCGGGTGAAATTCTCGGTGCTCCATTCTCCACCGCGGGTCAGGCTTTCGACAACCACCAGACCAAACGGATAGAAAAAGAACACCAGCAAAAACACCGATGCAGGCAGCAGCAACAGATAGGGCAAGGCTCGTGGCATTACCGGCTCCTTGTTCGGCAGGCGGTCCATTCCGCCCCTATGATTTCATCTTGCCAGAAATACTCGCGGGGGAACCCGGTCCCCGACAGGGACCGGGTGGGGGCGGCAGCCCCGATAATGCCCTAGTTCACCGGGCAAGGCCCCTCGGATGCCGCATCAGGTGCCCAGCAGGGCGCGCCCGCTTCCGTCAGAATACGCCGCAGCGCATCGCCCTGATCATCCAGAACGGCGCGGACGGGTTGGCCTGCCAGAACGATACGTTCAAACGTGTCATTATAAATCTGGTTGAACTGGCCACCCAGTTCCCCAAGGCCCACTGGCAACAACGCAGGCAGGGCGTCATCTGCGCCCGACATGGCCGAAATCGCAGCCCCTGCCGCCTGAACCGAAGCGGGCATGTCATCGGGGAAATCCACATCGATTACAGGAAAGAAATTGGTCGCACGCAAGGTTGCGATCTGGGTTTCAGGGGCCAGCATGTAATCGATCAAGGCTGTCGCTGCGTCCATGTCAGGGGCAGTGACAGGCACCGCGATACCCGCCAGAACCGGCATGAATCCCCGCCCCGCCGGACCGGCGGGCGCAGGAAAGGCCACGAAATCATCCGGTTGCTGGTTGAACGCATCTGCCAGCCGCGCGGTGTGGTCAAACACCAGCCATGCATCGCCGGAAATCAGCTGTTCCTGCATGAAGCTGTAATTGGTGGATGCAGGGTTTGTGTGTTCCCATAGTTCCAGAAAGGCCGTCCACGCCTGTTCCGCCGCATCTGATCGGAATTCGGTCACCATGGACCCTGTATAGGATGGCAGCAGATACCCTTGAAAGAAGCGGTGCTTCAACCCTTGTGGTCCTGCGGGGAACCCGAAGCGCGGCTCGCCCGTGGCTTCATGCATATTGGCAGCCCATGCAATCAGCTCGTCATAGCTTAGCGCCATCAGGTCGGCGCCTTCAGGCAGATATTCCAGCGCGTTGGTATGTGCGGCCATGACATAGGTGGCCTGCATCCAGGGAATATATTTCTGTTCGGTCGTGCCAAGCGTGCCCAGTTCCATGAATCCCGGCGCAACAGCGCTGGCATCCACCCCCGACAGATCCGACAGGTTATCCGACAGCGGCGTGAAATCACCATGCAGCGCGCCCAGCACCCCGATACTGCCGCTGCCTGCCCCAAGTTCGGCCTGAATACGCGTCAGCCATGGGCCGGGATCGGCGGGCTGGAAGGACACACCCCCGTCAAAGCCCGACAAGACCTGCTCGCGCATGGCTTGGGTTTCTTCGATGGGTGTGGCCTGACTGGACCAGAACAAGGTCTCGGCGATGGCATTTGTGGAAATTAAAGCGCTTGCAGTCGCAAGTAAGGTAAGTTTCAGTCTGGACTTCATGGTCTTTCCTCCCGGTTTTGGTCTTTGGTTGCGCGGTCAGGCCGCGGTGACGGGTGCAATCCCGTGTGTGCCCCGCAAAACAAGTTGCGGGCGCAGCAGGCGTTGCTGGTGCGGCGCATCGGGCGCGTTGATCCGCATCAGCAGCATTTCGGCAAGTTGGGTGGCACTCTCGGCGATGCAGGCGTCGAATGTCGTCAGACCCGGCGCGACATGTGCTGCGGCGGGAATATTGTCAAACCCGATGATCGACAGGTCATCAGGCACGCTTAGCCCTTGTTTCTGTGCCTCGGCCATCAATTCCAATGCCAACCCGTCGGCGATGGCCAGTACCGCAGTCGGGCGGTCGTCACCGGACAGAATGCCCGCAATGGCGCGTGCGCGCGTGTCCATGTCGTAGCGCGAACATGACACATGCCGCAATGTCAGTTCGGGGTCGCCATTGGCAGCATAGGCCTTGCGCAAACCGGCCTCGCGCATTTGCCGGAAGGTCAGCGGATCATCGATGCTTAACAAACCAAACCGGCGGTGGCCTGCCTGATACAGCAGATCAAACGCCTCCATGAAGGCCGTTTCGCCGTCCGTATCCAGCCAGCTATAGCCCGTTTCATCCTGCGCCAGCCGGCCATGCGCCACAAACGGCACACCATGATCCTGCAACAATGCGATCCGGTTGTCTGCGCATTCAATGCGGCTGACAACCATGCCATCCACCCGCCCTGATGTTATCAGGCTTTCCAGATGGCGTTGTTCGGACCCGTCACGCGGCACGGCAGACAGCAGCAGTTCGACACCCTTTGCGCCAAATCCTTCGGTCAGGGCGCTGACAAATTCGCCAAGAAACGGATCGGCAAGGCCACGTCCGCGCATGGGCAACAGAAACCCTGCAAATCCGGTGCGGCCGGATGCCAACGCCTGCGCCGTGCGGTTCGGGACATAGCCCAATTCCTGCGCAGCTTTCGCCACACGCTCGCGGGTTTTCAGCGCGATTTGTTCATGCTGCGCAAGGGCACGTGACACAGTCGCAGGCGACAGGCCCAAATGGCGCGCAAGATCTGACAATGTGCGTGTTCTGGTCACCGCCCCCTCCATTAGCGCCACGTTTAAAGCGCATTAAATAAAATTGCAAGCGCTTTAAATTTTGCAGATGCAGCATTTTTTCCGCTATTACCTTACTCCATTTCATCAAGCAGGATACGTCCGCGCGCATCCTCGACCTCGATCACCCACAGGTCGGGGTCAAAACTGCGCTGGCGGGCTATGGCCCCATCAACCACGGCTTCCGGCCCTTCAACCAGCACCTGCCAGATACGCGCCCCGCTGTTCAGGTCAAACCCGCGCTGATATGCGCGCGCAGTGCCGTCCATCAATGCCAGCTTCACCAGCACCGCGCCTGCGGTATCGTCCCCGCGCGCGATGACATAGGCCGGTATCCCGTCTATCTGCAAGCGGCGCAGATAAGCCGACACCCAGATGCCGGATGCCAGCCGCGCACTCATGCGTTTCCGTCGCGGAAATCCAGCCCCATTTCGGAATAGCGCGCCGCTTCTTCCAGCCAGTTTTCGCGCACTTTGACTTGCAGGAACAAATGCACGGGACGGCCCAGAAATTCCGCGATCTCGGCGCGGGCGGCTTGTGAAATGGATTTGATGGTCTCGCCCTTGTTGCCCAGAACAATCCCTTTATGCCCGTCACGGATAACATAGATGATCTGGTCAATCCGGACCGAGCCGTCCTTGCGTTCGGTCCACATCTCGGTCTCGACCGTCAGTTGATAGGGCAGTTCTTCGTGCAGGCGCAAAGTCAGTTTCTCGCGCGTCATTTCAGCGGCGATCATGCGCAGCGGCAAATCCGCGATCTGGTCCTCGGGGTACAACCACGGGCCTTCGGGCAGGGTTTCGGCCAGCCAGTGGCGCAGATCCTCCACCCCATGCCCGCGCTCGGCGGAGATCATGAAGGTTTTGGCAAAGGGATAGGCCGCGTTCAGCTTCTCGGACAGCGCAAGCAGCGCTTCGGCCTTGACGCGGTCAATCTTGTTGATGGCAAGCGCCACAGTCTGCTTGGGCGAGATATGCTCGCTCAGCGCATCAAGAATGGCCTGTGTGCCATCAGTCACACCGCGATGCGCTTCAACCAGCAGCACGACGATATCGGCGTCGGCCGCCCCGCCCCATGCGGCGGCAACCATGGCGCGGTCCAGCCTGCGGCGGGGCCGAAACAGGCCGGGCGTATCGACGAACACCAGTTGCGCCGCCCCTTCCATGGCCACACCGCGGATGCGCGCGCGGGTGGTCTGGACCTTATGGGTGACAATGCTGACCTTCGCGCCCACCATCCGGTTGGTCAGCGTGGATTTGCCGGCATTGGGTTCGCCGATCAGGGCGACAAACCCCGCGCGGGTTGGTCCTGTATGGGTCGGCGTGGTGTCCGTTTCGGGGGTATCGGTCATGTCTGGCCCTCCAGCCGGTCAAGAAGCAGTCGCGCGGCCTTTTGTTCTGCCTGCCGTTTGGAACCGGCGCTGGCTTGCGCGACAGACCCGTCTGACAGTTGCACTTCTATGGTGAATACGGGTGCATGCGGGGGGCCGCTGCGGTCGCGTTCAACATAGGCAGGCGGTGTCTGCCCGCGTGCCTGCGCCCATTCCTGCAATGCGGTTTTCGGATCGCGCGCATCATCCTTGACGCTGGCGATGCGTGCCCCCCACAGCCGCAGGATCATATCGCGCGCGGCATCGAAACCGGCGTCATTATAGACCGCTGCGATCACGGCCTCCATGGCATCGGCCAGCAACGCATCCTTGCGCCGCCCGCCCGACAGCATTTCAGACCGCCCCAGTTTCAGGACATCGCCCAGATCAACGCTGCGCGCAATATCGGCACAGGCTTCCTTGCGCACCAGCGCGTTGAACCTTGGCGCAAGCTGGCCTTCGCTGGCCGCTTCGTCCGCGCGCAGCAACGCTTCGGCCATCACAAGGCCCAGCACCCTGTCACCTAGGAATTCCAGCCTTTGGTTGTCAGGCCGTGACGGTGACGAAATGGACGGATGCGTCAGGGCGCGGCGCAGCAGTTCAGGATTCGTGAATTCATGCCCTATGCGGACAGAAAATGCCTGTAATTCCCGCGACAGCGTCACTGCAACCTCGCAAAGAAGCGGTCACTGCGCCATGTCCACACGAAGAACAGCGAACGCCCTTCGGCAGAGAACACCACATGGCGCGCACGCCCGATCAGGTGGTCGAACGGCACCATGCCGACGCCGCCCACACTGCGCGGCATGCGGCTGTCCAGTGAATTGTCGCGGTTGTCACCCATGAAGAAGAAATGCCCTTCCGGCACAGTGAATACCGGCGTGTTATCAGCCGCCCCCCCGTCCGAGATATTCAGAACCGGATAGCTGACGCCATTTGGCAATGTCTCAATGGCGCGCGGTTTCAGGCATTGCCCCCCCTGCCCCACGGGCGCATTCGCACAACGCGGGAACTGGCCCGCACCGCCCTGACGCTCATAGGTTTCGGCGAAATCGCCATCAGGTTCTTGCGGCACGGCTTCGTCGTTCAGATACAGAATTCCGTCGCGCATCTGGACACGGTCACCCGGCATACCGATCAGCCGCTTGATATAGTCTGCCCCTGTGCCGGGGTGGCGGAACACGACAATATCGCCGCGTTCGGGATCATTTGCGAACAGGCGCCCGGTGATCGGGCAGGCCCCGAACGGGCAGGAATAGCGCGAATAGCCATAGGCCATTTTATTGACGAACAGGAAATCCCCGATCAGCAGCGTTTCCTTCATGGACCCGGACGGAATCCAGAAGGGCTGGAAAAACAATGTGCGAAACAACCCCGCAATCACCAAGGCATAGATGATTGTCTTTATGTTTTCCCAAAGGCCGTCTTTCTTGCCGTCACTTGCTGCCATGCGCCCAATCCGCTTGTTTGTCATTCACCTGATATGTTGCAGGCTTCATGGGCGGGGGCGGGCATGAAGTCAAGCTGTTGGGCAAACGGCCCTACGCGAAAGTGACGCCAGTTTCGGGGTTTTCAACCGATGGCATCGCGCGTATAACAGCGCCATGTCACTGAACACGCATATCGCGGCTTTGCCGGTGCTGCCCTTGCAAACGGGCCTGCTTCTTCTTAGGAGCCTCTGAGCGTGTCCTGAACGGGCGCGCCGCTCAGAGGTTGCAAGCGCCCGGAAAACGCATCAGACAGAACATCTCTCCGGTTACAGGACTATACAGATGACACAAGCCGCCCCCAAACAGGACCATGTCCTGATTTTCGACACAACATTGCGCGATGGTGAACAATCCCCCGGCGCCACCATGAGTCATGCGGAAAAGCTGGAAATCGCGGCCCTTCTGGATGAAATGGGCGTCGATATTATCGAAGCGGGCTTTCCCATCGCATCCGAAGGGGATTTTCAGGCCGTCAGCGAGATCGCGAAGAATTCGCGCAATTCTGTCATCTGCGGCCTGTCCCGCGCCAATTTCAACGATATTGACCGCTGCTGGGAGGCCGTGAAACACGCAGCCCGCCCCCGCATTCACACATTCATCGGCACATCGCCCCTGCACCGCGACATTACGGCGCTGGATCAGGATGCAATGGTCGCGCGCATCCATGATACAGTCAGCCATGCGCGCAACCTGTGCGACGATGTGCAATGGTCCCCCATGGACGCCACCCGCACCGAGCATGACTATCTGTGCCGGGTTGTGGAAACTGCCATCAAGGCAGGGGCCACGACGATCAACATTCCCGACACAGTGGGCTATACCTATCCGCGCGAAAGTGCCGAGCTGATTGCCATGTTGCTGGAACGCGTGCCCGGTGCGGATGAAATCATCTTTGCGACGCATTGCCACAACGACCTTGGCATGGCGACGGCCAATTCACTGGCGGCCGTGGAAGCGGGCGCGCGCCAGATTGAATGCACGATCAACGGTCTGGGCGAACGCGCGGGCAACACCGCATTGGAGGAGGTGGTGATGGCGCTGCGCGTGCGCAATGACATCCTGCCCTATAACACCCGCATTGATACCACCAAGATCATGGGCATTTCGCGCATGGTCGCGGCAGTGTCGGGTTTTCCTGTGCAGTTCAACAAGGCCGTGGTCGGCAAGAATGCCTTTGCGCATGAATCTGGCATCCATCAGGATGGCATGCTGAAGAACAAGGAAACCTTTGAAATCATGCGCCCCGAAGATATCGGGCTGGCGGCAACCAATCTGGTGATGGGCAAGCATTCGGGCCGCGCGGCCCTGCGCGCGAAACTGTCGGAACTGGGCTATGAACTGGGCGACAACCAGTTGAAGGACGTGTTTGTGCGCTTCAAGGCGCTGGCCGACCGCAAGAAGGAAGTTTACGATGACGACCTGATCGCACTGATGGCCGAGGCCAGCCTGAATGACGAGGACGCTTATCTGCAAGTGCGCAAGCTGCGCGTGATCTGCGGCACCGAAGGCCCGCAGGAAGCCGAGTTGACGCTGTCCATTGGCGGGGTTGAGAAATTCATTGACGCCACAGGCGACGGGCCGGTTGATGCAACCTTCAATGCCGTCAGGATGCTGTATCCGCATGATGCGCGGCTGGAACTGTATCAGGTGCATGCCGTCACCGAAGGCACGGACGCGCAGGCCACAGTCAGTGTCCGTCTGGCACTGGACGGAATCGTGTTTTCCGGCCAGTCGTCGGATACCGATACGGTGGTGGCGTCCGCGAAAGCCTATGTCAACGCGCTGAACCGCATGGTGTTGCACAGCCATCGCGGAAATCTGTCCGCCTTGATGAGCAGCGCAAGCTGATCGCAGCCCGCCAAACCGGGGCGGATACAGGGGCAGGACCGTGCCCCCTTCCGCCCCGAAATCGCGGCTTTGTGCTGTGGCGGAAGCCAATTCCCGCTTATCTTGCGCCATCCCCCCCTTTACCGCGCGCCCTGCCCCGCCCTATAAGGGCCACATACTGCGACTGACCCCAATATCTGGGGCCGATTCCATGCGAAGGACGGAAATACCCATATGCCCCTGTTTCCCAGCCTGTTTACGTCAGATATGGCCATCGATCTTGGAACAGCCAATACGCT
The DNA here is from genome assembly GCF_051859525.1 of Roseinatronobacter sp. Classification (NCBI taxonomy): domain Bacteria; kingdom Pseudomonadati; phylum Pseudomonadota; class Alphaproteobacteria; order Rhodobacterales; family Paracoccaceae; genus Roseinatronobacter; species Roseinatronobacter sp. The sequence goes on from NZ_JBHYFM010000006.1 coordinate 57,868, forward strand.
GGTCTATGTCAAGGGGCGGGGTATCATCCTGAATGAACCATCCGTGGTTGCATATCACACCAAGGACGGGCGCAAGGCGGTTCTGGCCGTGGGCGAGGATGCAAAACTGATGCTGGGCCGCACCCCCGGATCGATCGAGGCCATCCGCCCGATGCGTGACGGTGTGATCGCGGATTTCGACGTTGCCGAAGAAATGATCAAGCATTTCATCCGCAAGGTTCACCGCAACACTATGTTTTCAAAACCGAAAGTCATCGTATGCGTGCCCTATGGCGCAACCCCTGTTGAAAAACGCGCCATCCGTCAGTCCGTGCTGTCGGCCGGTGCACGCCGCGCGGGGCTGATTTCGGAACCCATCGCCGCAGCAATCGGCGCGGGCATGCCCATCACCGACCCCACTGGCAGCATGGTTGTCGATATCGGCGGCGGCACGACGGAGGTGGCTGTCCTGTCGCTGGGCGATATTGTCTATGCGCGTTCCGTGCGTGTGGGGGGCGACCGCATGGACGAGGCGATTGTCAGTTTCCTGCGCCGCAACCAGAACCTGTTGATCGGCGAGGCCACGGCAGAAAAAATCAAATGCACCATCGGCACCGCACGAATGCCGGATGACGGGCGCGGCCAGTCGATGATGATCCGCGGGCGCGATCTTCTGAACGGCGTGCCAAAGGAAATCGAGATAACACAGGCACAAGTCGCCGAGGCGTTGTCGGAAACTGTCACCACCATCTGCGAAGCGGTGATGATCGCGCTGGAAACAACCCCGCCCGATCTTGCCGCCGATATCGTTGACCGTGGCGTTATCCTGACGGGGGGCGGCGCGCTTCTGGGCGAACTGGATCTGGCCTTGCGCGAACAGACCGGCCTGTCAATCTCGGTCGCGGACGAGGCGCTGAACTGCGTGGCCATCGGCACAGGCAAGGCGCTGGAGTATGAGAAGCAACTGCGTCACGCCATCGATTACGAGAGCTGACGCCGCAACTGGCCGGGCTTGAATTTTGGCATCAGAACGTCAGACAGACCAAGATTATATCCGCCCTGTCAGGCGTATCCTGATCGGTGTGCTGGTGCTGTTCCTGTTTCTGGTTTTTGCCGTCTGGCGCATTGACAGCCCAAGGGTGGAACAGATGCGCACAGATCTGATTGACCGGATCGTGCCGTCCTTCAGCTGGGCCATGCGGCCGGTTACGCGGGTTGCCGGAATGCTGGAGAACGTGCAATCCTATGCGCGCATTGTCGAGCAAAATCAGGAATTGCGCCGCGAATTGCAGCAAATGCGCGCATGGCGCGAAGCGGCCTTGCAACTGGAACAGCGCAACGCGCAGCTTCTGGATCTCAATCAGGTGCGCATTGATCCGCAGCTTACGCATGTAACGGGTGTTGTCATGGCAGATGGCGGGTCGCCGTTCCGCCGGTCGGTCCTGTTGAATGTGGGGGCGCGTGACGGCGTTCAGGATGGTTGGGCGGTTATGGACGGTCTGGGACTGGCTGGCCGGATCGCGGGGGTCGGACAGCGCACAGCGCGGGTTGTGTTGCTGACCGATACCGCCAGTTCTGTGCCGGTGCTGATCCAGCCATCGGGCCAGCGCGCCATGCTGTCGGGTGACAATACGGCCTTTCCCTTGCTGGAATTTATTGAAGCCCCCGATGAATTGCGTCCCGGCGACCGCGTGATCAGTTCCGATGACGGGGGCGTCTTTCCTGCGGGGTTGTTGGTGGGCGAGGTTGTCCAGTCCCGCGACCGGCGTCTGCGGGTGCGGCTTGCCGCCGATTACGGGCGTCTGGAATTCCTGCGGGTCATGCGGGCGCGTCCGGTCGAAAGCATCATCGACACGGGCAGCCTGATCCTGCCGCCAGTTCCGCCGGTTCCCGAAATGTCACAGGATGTGATACTGCCACAGGGACCGAATATTGAAAGCCAGCCTGATGGCTGACCGCCGTCCGGCCCGAAAAGCCCTGTATGTGGCGTTGTTTCTGGGTCTTGCGGCGCTTGCAACCTTTCTTCGGTTGTTGCCAATGCAGGATTACGGGGCGGTTGCGACCGATCCGGGGTTAACCTTGTTTGGCATCCCGCCGCGTGACTGGCCCGCCCCAGATTTTCTGTTGTGCCTGACATTGGCATGGCTTGTCCGGCGGCCGGACCTGCTGCCTGCGCCTGTGATCGCGGGGTATTTCCTGTTCGAGGATCTGCTTTTGCTGCGTCCGCCGGGCCTGTGGGCCCTTGTTGTTTTGCTGGCAACAGAATTCCTGCGCACCCGAACGCCCTTGTTGCGCGGGTTCGGGTTCTGGCTGGAATATGCTATTGTAGTCTTGCTGATGCTGGCCATGTTTCTGGCAAATCGTGCCCTGCTCGCGATTGTGATGATGCCACAAGCCCCGCTTGACTTGAGCTTTGTGCAGTTTATCGGCACAGTTCTGGCGTATCCGCTGGTGGTTGCAGTCTCGCATTATGTGTTCAAGCTGCGCAAACCGGCAACGGGCGAAGTTGATGTTCTGGGACAGAAATTGTGAAACGCACGGATCGTGACAAGGAATTAAGCCAATCAACAATCACGCGCCGCGGGCTGGTCCTTGGCGGGGCACAGCTGGCGTTCTCCGGTGCATTGATTTGGCGGTTGCGCGATATGCAGCTGATGCAGTCCGAACAATATCATTTGCTGGCAGAAGAAAACCGTATCAATCTGCGTCTGCTGCCGCCAACGCGCGGCCTGATCTTTGACCGCAACGGCGTGTTGCTGGCAGGGAATGAACAGAATTACCGTGTGGTCATCAAACGCGATGATGCGGGCGACATCGATCTGGTTCTGGACCGGTTGTCCCAGCTTATTCCCCTGTCCGAGGATGATCTGGACCGCGCGCGCCGTGATTTGCTGCGCCACCGCCCCTTTGTGCCCGTGACCGTTGCCGAACGCCTGAGCTGGGAGGAGATCAGCCGCATTGCCGCGAACGCACCGGCCCTTCCCGGCGTTACCCCTGAAATGGGCCTGTCGCGCGCCTATCCGCTGCGCGAGGATATGGCCCATGTTGTGGGCTATGTCGGCCCCGTTTCCGACCGCGACCTTGAAGCGCTGGAAGCCCCTGATCCGGTGCTGATGATTCCGCGATTCCAGATCGGCAAAAGCGGCGTGGAACGCGCAATGGAAGACAGGCTGCGCGGCACTGCCGGTTCGCAGCGCGTGGAAGTGAATGCCGTTGGCCGTGTGATGCGCGAGCTGGACCGCGCCGAGGGCCAGCCAGGCGGCAATGTGCATATGACAATCGATGCGCAGCTACAGAATTATGCCTTGCAGCGCATGCAGGGCCAAAGTGGTGCCGCTGTCGTCATGGACACCGCAACGGGCGATATTCTGGCCCTTGCATCCGCGCCCAGTTTCGACGGCAACCTGTTTGTGCGCGGCATTTCCACCACCGATTTCAATGAACTTCTGGAAGATGAATACCGCCCGCTTCTGAACAAGACGGTTCAAGGCATGTATCCGCCCGGCTCGACCTTCAAGATGGTGACGGCGCTTGCCGCGCTGGAAGCGGGTGAAACAGACGGCGAGGAACGCGTGTTCTGCCCCGGCCATATGGATGTGTCGGGCAACCGGTTCCATTGCTGGCGGCGCGGCGGGCACGGGCGGGTGGGTCTTGTGTCCGCGCTGTCGGAAAGCTGCGATGTGTATTTCTATGAAATGTCGCAACGCTGTGGCATCGACCGTATCAACGCCATGTCCGAACGTCTGGGCCTTGGCATTCGCTATGATTTGCCGATCCCGTCAATGGCAGGCGGGCTGAACCCCACACGCGACTGGAAACGGCGTAACCGCAACGAGGAATGGCGCATTGGCGATACAGTCAACGCATCCATCGGGCAGGGGTTTGTCCTGTCCACACCGTTGCAACTGGCGGTAATGACCGCGCGGTTGGCCACCAACAAGGCCATTCTGCCCCGCTTGCTGCGCGACCCCATGGAACAGGCCGAGCCACAGGCGGCGTCGCTGGATCTGCGCCCCGAATGGCTGCGAATGATCCGCCGCGGCATGTATGACACGGTGAACCACGCGCGCGGGACCGCCTATTCGTCGCGTGTTGTGGCGGACGGGCAGGAAATGGCGGGCAAGACCGGCACAAGTCAGGTGTTTTCCATTACCCGCGCCGAACGGGATGCCGGCATCCGCCAGCAAAGCGACCTGCCCTGGAACCGGCGCAACCATGCGCTGTTTGTCAATTACGCCCCGGTCGAGGCCCCGCGCATTGCCGTGGCTGTCGTGATTGAGCATGGCGGCGGCGGTTCGTCAGCCGCCGCGCCAATCGGGCGCGACATTACACTTGCGGCGCTGAATGACGGCATTCCACCGCTATCGGCCTATCCTGCGCCACAACGCAACCGCATCCGCGCCGAACAGATCGAACTGGAAGAGCGCCTGCGCGACCCCCAGCTTTTGCGGATCAGCCGCGCATGAGTTATCTTGAATACAACACCAAGCGCATGCCATCGGGACTGGCAAAAGTGCTGTATGTCAACTGGCCGCTGGTGGTGTTGCTTGTTGCTGTGGCCTGCTACGGCTTTGTCATGCTGTATTCGGTGGCAGGCGGGGATGCGCGGCCATGGATGGACCCGCAGATGCGCCGTTTCGCGATTGGCCTTGTGGCGATGCTGGCCATCGGTTTTGTGCCATTGTGGTTCTGGCGGTCGATTGCGGGCGTCGCCTATGCGGTATCGATCCTGCTGCTGCTGGGGGTCGAGTTTTTTGGCACCATCGGCATGGGGGCAAAACGCTGGCTGGTTATCGGGCCATTGCGGTTGCAACCCTCGGAACTGGCCAAGATCACGACGATTCTGGCATTGGCCGCCTATTATGACTGGCTGAACATCAAGAAAACCTCGCATCCTGTCTGGGTTGTATTCGGCATTCTGATTGCCGCCGTTCCGGCATTTCTGGTGCTGCGCCAACCCGATCTGGGCACAGCCTTGTTGTTGACGGTCGGCGGGGGTGTGGTGATTTTTGCGGCAGGGGTTCATTGGGCCTATTTTGCAGCCTTGATTGGCAGCATGGCCGCGGGGGTTAGTGCCGTCATGGCATCGCGCGGCACGGATTGGCAAATCCTGAAGGATTACCAATACCGGCGCATCGACTCGTTTCTGGACCCGTCGCTTGATCCGTTGGGCGCAGGATATCACATCAACCAGTCGATGATCGCGCTGGGGTCAGGCGGCTGGTCGGGGCGCGGTTTCATGGAAGGGACGCAAGCGCGGCTGAACTTCCTGCCAGAGAAGCACACGGATTTCATTTTCACCACGCTGGCGGAAGAGTTCGGGTTTGTGGGCGCGGCATCGCTTCTGGTGCTGTATCTTATGATCATCGGGTTTTGCCTGCTGACCGCGTTCCGGACCACAAGCCGCTTTGGCGCATTGCTGGTGATCGGCGTTGTGGGCACATTCTTTTTGTATTTCTCGGTCAATATGGCGATGGTCATGGGCCTTGCACCTGTGGTGGGCGTGCCGTTGCCGCTGGTGTCCTATGGCGGCTCGGCCATGATTGTGTTGATGGTCGCGTTTGGTCTGGTCCAGTCCGCGCATATTCACAGGGCAAGGTTGCCATCATGACAGCAGTTGTTTTGTTTGCCGCTGGCCAGCAGATGTATGAAACCTACCGGACGCCGCTGATACAGGCGCTGGACAATCTGGCGCTGGACGCCCGCCTTGTGACTGACGCCCCGCCCGAGAGTGTGGATTACATCATCTATGCCCCTTCAAGCGAGCTGCAGGACTTCACCCCGTATACGCGCTGCAAGGCGGTTCTGAACCTGTGGGCCGGTGTTGAGAAGATCGTGGGCAACCCCACGCTGACCCAGCCGTTATGCCGTATGGTCGACCCGTCCCTGACGCAGGGCATGGTCGAATATGTCTGTGGACATGTGCTGCGCCATCACCTTGGTATGGATGCGCATATCCATGCCCGCCCGGGTGACTGGCACCCTGTCGAGCCGCCACTGGCGCAGGAACGCAAAGTGGCCATTCTGGGTCTGGGGGCCTTGGGGCAGGCCGTGGCGCAGGCGCTGTCAACCTTCGGTTTTGAATTGCATGGATGGGCGCGCAGTGCGAAATCCGTGCCCGGTGTGCGCTGCCACCACGGGCGCGCCGGATTGGAGGAATGCCTGTCACAAGCCCAGATTCTGGTGACCCTGCTGCCGCTGACAGCAGGCACCGAAAACCTGCTGGACGCGCAGGCATTGACGCTGCTGCCCAAGGGCGCGGCACTTGTCAATCCCGGTCGCGGGGGGCTGGTGGATGATGCGGCGCTGATTGCCGCACTGGATAGCGGGCATATCGGCCATGCGACGCTGGATGTGTTTCGCACCGAACCCCTGCCCGCAGACCACCCGTTCTGGGCGCATCCGCGTGTCACGGTAACGCCCCATATCGCCGCCACCACGCGCGCGCGCACCGCGTCGCATGTGATCGCGCAAAATATTGCGCGCGGGGAACAGGGGCTGCCGTTCCTGCATCTGGTTGATCGCAGTCGCGGCTACTAAACTGTGCCGCCTTTGGGTCGGCCTTTGCCCCGCACCGTGGGAGGCTCCGAAACGTCTGCAACGCACCAAACACCCGCAGCCCGTTTCCACCGCCATATAAACCGGTGAACCGCGCCTTGCATCCGGCCGCCGGTCGCGCCACAAACGGCATATCCTTGTCCTTCAGGTTCCGCCGTCATCATGCAAGCCACGCCCCGCCCTGACACTTGTGAAATTGCCGTTATCGGTGCAGGCATCGTGGGGCTTTCGATTGCGCTGCGTCTGGCGGATCAGGGCCATGACGTGACACTTCTGGCCCCGATTGATGACGAGAGTGGCGCCTCCTACGGGAATGCCGGTGTCATTGCGGATTATGCGGTCATGCCGGTTGGCACACCTGATGTGTTGCGCAAGCTGCCGTCACTGCTGTTTGACCGCGACAGCCCCCTGTCCATCCGCAAGGCGGCCATCCTTGGCCTTGCCCCGTGGTTGCTGCGGTTCACGCGGGAATGCCTGCCTGCGCGCGCGGCTGAAAATGCACGCGCCATCGCCGCCTTGCTGGCCCCCACGCCTGCTGCATGGCGCGCATTTGCCGGACGGATCGGCGGGTTGGATTTGCTGAAGCCGAAAGGGTCGCTGTATCTGTTTGAAACACCCCGCGAGCAGCGCAATGCGGATTTCAGCTTGTCGCGCGCGCTGGGGGTGAACGTCGATATCATCGCTCGCGCGGAGTTGGGCCAGCTTGAACCCGGTCTGCCCGCGCATATCGGTCATGGTGCGGCATTCTTTCCCGATACCGTCACCCTGCAAGACCCGCGCGCCATGCTGCGCCTGCTGCGCGCGGCCGTCACCGATGCAGGGGTGCGTCATATCCCTGCACATATCACCGGACTGGCCCGCGATGGGGCGCAGGGACATGTCACGCTAAGCGGCGCTGATATCCGCCTGCATGCACGCAAGGTCATTCTGGCCGCAGGCGCGTGGTCCCGCGATCTTGCGCGGCAGGCAGGGGACAAGGTGCCGCTGGACACCGAACGCGGCTATCATCTGGAATATGATATGGCCGACCAGCCCCTGACCCGCCAGATGACACCCGTGTCGCGGGGGTTCTATTTCTGCCCTATGGCGGGGCGGTTACGGGTTGCGGGCACGGTGGAACTGGGCGGGCTGAATGCGCCTGCTGCGCCAAACCGCTGGGCGGTTATGGAACGCGGGGCGCGCGCCATATTTCCCGACCTGCCTGCACCCGACCGCCGCTGGATGGGCTGCCGCCCGTCCCTGCCGGATTCGCGCCCCGTTATCGGCCCGTCAGAACATGGCGCGGATGTGATTCACGCCTATGGGCACGGGCATCTGGGCCTGACGCTTGCGCCCGTCACCGCACAGATTGTCGCTGATCTGGTGGCAGGACGCATGCCCGCCATGGATATCGCCCCCTACCGTCCGGGCCGTTTCTGAACCAGCGCCGCCGCGAAGGTGAACAGCGCAAATATCAGCGCCGCCACCACCACGATTGACGGGCCGGACGGCGTGTCCTGCCACAGCGACAGTTGCAAGCCCCCCCAGACCGAAACACCCCCGATCGCAACCGCGCAAAGCGCCATCACTTCGGGTGTCCGCGCCAGATTACGGGCCGCAGCGGCAGGCACGATCAGCATGGCCGCGATCAGCAATGCCCCCACAATTTTCAGCGCCACCGCCACCACGACCGCCAGCGACAATGTCAGAACCATGCGTTCGCGCGCGGGGCTAAGGCCGGATGCATGGGCCAGATCCTCGTTCAGGGTGGCGGTCAGCAGGGCCGACCAGCGCCACAGGATAAGCCCCAGAACCAGAACCGACCCCGCCACGATGATCGCAAGATCCATCCGCGATACCGCCAGAATATCACCGAACAGATAAGCGGTCAGATCCACACGCACAGCAGGCAAGAACGACACCGCCACCAGACCGAAGGCCAGCGCGGAATGCGCCAGCACCCCCAGCGTGGTATCCATGGCCCAGCCGCGCCCTGCCATCACCGACACCACCATCGCCATCAGCAGGGCCACCACCAATGTCCCCACAAAGATGCTGATCTGGAACCCAAGCGCCAGTGCAACCCCCAGAATGGCGGCATGCGATGTGGCATCACCGAAATAGGCCATGCGCCGCCACACCACAAAACACCCCAACGGGCCGGTTGCCAGTGCCACCGCCAGCCCCGCCAGCAGCGCCCGCATCATGAAATCATCCAGCATGGGGGGCGTCTTCCTTGTGATGGTCATGGTCGTGATCATGCTGATGCTGGAACAGCGCCAGCGCGCCGCCCGTGCCCATGCCGAACAAGGCACGGTATTCGGGGGCCGCGCGCACGACATTGGGTGTCCCCTCGCAGCAGATATGCCCGTTGATGCACACCACCCTGTCAGACGCACTCATGACGACATGCAAATCATGGCTGACCGACAACACCGCGCACCCCGTGTCGCGGCGCACATCTTCAATCAGGCGGTAGAAGCTGGCAACACCGGGCTGGTCCAGACCCGCTGTCGGTTCATCCAGCATAAGAATGTCGGGCTGCATCAGCAGCGCCCGCGCCAGAAGCACGCGCTGGAACTGGCCGCCCGACAGCGTGGTCATGTTCTGACCCGCGACATCGGGCACGCCCACACGGTCCAGCACGCCGGCGATCTGGGCCGCGCTGCGCCGCACCGGCAGGGACAAAAACCGACGCACGGGCAATGGCAGGCCCGGATCAATATGCAGGTTTTGCGGAACATAGCCGACCTGAAGACCGCGTTTGCGCGTAACCTTGCCCTGCGTTGGCGCAACCACCCCCAGAAGGGCGCGCAGCATTGTTGTCTTGCCCGACCCGTTCGGGCCGACAATGGTCACTATCTCGCCCTTGGCGATGCTGAAATCAATGTCGAACAGCGCGCGCCGCCCGCCGTAATGCACGCAAACGCCGCTTGCCTGTATCAATGTCACGCAACAGTCCTTTGGTCGGCAGGTTTGCGGGCGACACAATTGCTGCATTGCCCCACAGCCTCGATCGTGGCGCGCGACAGGGCAAAGCCCATGTCCTGCGCCGCCGCGCCCAAGGCTGCCCCCACCGCATCGCTGGGCGCTTCTGTCACGCTTTCGCAGGTTTCGCAAATCAGGAAGGCGGCGCGGTGGTCATGGCCGGGATGGGCGCAGGCCGTAAAGGCGTTCAACCGGCGGATTCGATGCGCAAGGCCATTCTCGACAAGAAAGTTCAGTGCCCTGTAGGCCACGGGCGGCTGCGCGCCAAACCCGTCGGCGGCCAGTTTTTCCAGCACATCATAGGCCCCCAGCGCCCCATGCGCCTGCAACAATATCTCCAGCGTGCGCCTGCGCACCGGCGTTAAACGCAGCCCTTGCGACTTCACACGGGATTCCGCTTGCGACAGAATCGCCTGTGCTGGGGCGTGCCCGCTGTGGTCGGGGCAGCAAAAGGACCGGGATTCGGGGCTGTCTGCCATTCCATACGCCTTGACTGTTATGATATAACATAAGATATGTGTCAAAATACCATAACACAAGGAGATGACGATGCGCCACTCTCTCGCTTTGGCCTGCGCCATGATGGCCACACCACTTGCCGCCCATGATCTGAAGGTTGTGACCGACTTCCCGATCACCCATTCGCTTGTTGCGATGGTGCAGGGCGAGCATGGCAGCGCTGATCTGTTGCTGGACCGTGGCGGTGACCCGCATTCCTTCCAGTTGCGCCCCTCTCAGGCGCGCGCGCTGGCAGATGCAGATGTCATTTTCTGGGTTGGCGAGGAACTGACCCCATGGCTGGCCCGCGCCCTTGCGGGCACTGAAACCCGTGCGGACGTCGTGACGCTGCTGGACGCGGACGGGCTGGCCGTGCAGGATTTTGCACATGGCCACAGCCATGATGATCACGGTCATTCACATGACGACCACGGCCACAGCCACGATGATCACGGCCATTCACATGACGACCACGGCCACAGCCACGACGATCATGGGCATTCGCATGACGACCATGGCCACAGCCACGATGATCACGGCCATTCGCATGACGACCATGGCCACAGCCATGATGACCACGGTCATTCGCATGACGGGCTTGATCCGCATGCGTGGATGAATACGGGCAATGTCAAAATCTGGCTGGATGTCATTGCCGCTGAATTGTCAGAGCATGACCCCGACCATGCGGAAATCTATCTTGCCAATGCCGATGCCGCGAAATCACAGATTGCCGCGCTTGCGGATGAGCTGGCCGAAATCCTTGAACCCGTTGGCGCCGCCCCGTTGGTCATGTTCCATGATGCCTATGGCTATATGGCCAGCCAGTTCGGGCTGAACATCGCGGGGACAATCGCGCTGGGCGATGCGGCCGCCCCCGGCGCGCAGCGCCTAAGCGAATTGCGCGCGCAACTGCAAGACGATGGGGCCGTGTGCATCTTCCCTGAAACGAACCATTCATCGCGCTATATTGATACTGTGGTCGAAGGAACCGGCGTGCGTGTCGGTGCGGAACTGGACCCGGAGGGCGTGTTGCAAGAACCCGGCGCGGACCTCTATCCGGTCGTGATGCGCGGCATCGCGCAATCCATTGCCGATTGCGTATCGGGCGGCTGAACACGCCCTGCCCTGTCCGCGCGGCGCCCATTTGACTGGACGCCGCGCGGATGAATGTTTAGGTCTGGACCTAGCAACAGGACTGCCAGACATGACTGAAAAAACCGCACTGACCCTTTATCTGGCCGCGCCGCGCGGGTTTTGCGCAGGCGTGGACCGTGCCATCAAGATCGTGGAACTGGCGCTGGAAAAATATGGCGCACCCGTCTATGTGCGTCATGAAATCGTGCATAACAAATATGTGGTTGACGGGTTGCGCGCCAAAGGTGCGGTTTTTGTCGAAGAACTGGCCGACTGCCCCACCGACCGGCCCGTGATCTTTTCCGCGCATGGCGTGCCCAAATCCGTCCCCGAGGAAGCGCAAGCCCGCCAGATGCTGTATCTGGATGCGACCTGCCCGCTGGTCAGCAAAGTGCATATCGAGGCCGAACGCCACCACGCAAACGGGCTGCAAATGGTGATGATCGGCCATCAGGGCCACCCTGAAACCATTGGCACAATGGGGCAATTGCCCGAAGGCGAAGTGTTGCTTGTCGAAACAGCCGACGATGTGGCGAAATTGCATGTGCGCGACCCCGAAAAGCTGGCCTTCATCACGCAAACCACATTGTCGGTTGATGATACGGCCGGAATCGTCGCCGCCTTGCAGGCCCGTTTTCCCGCCATCATCGGACCGCATAAGGAAGATATATGCTATGCGACCACAAACCGGCAGGAAGCGGTCAAGGCGATTGCAGGCAGGATTGATGCGCTTTTGGTGATTGGCGCGCCCAATTCGTCGAATTCGCAACGCCTTGTCGAAGTGGGGCGCGCCAAGGGCTGCGCCTATGCGCAGCTTGTGCAACGCGCCACTGATATCGACTGGCGCGCATTGGCGGGGATTAACGCCATCGGGATCACGGCAGGCGCATCCGCGCCGGAGGATCTTGTCAATGAGGTGATTGACGCCTTCGCCGCGCGGTTTGATCTGACGGTTGAACTGGTCGAAACCGCGAAAGAGCGTGTTGAATTCAAGGTGCCCCGCGCGTTGCGGGAAACTGCATGAGCACAATTCCACGCCCTGCCCTGTATCTTGGCCTTGCGGGGCTGATGCCGTTCCTGTGGGGGGTGGTCACCTTGCTGTCGCCCGCATTGGCAGATGCGACACGCACCCTGATTGGCCCGCGGTTTTCCGGACATACGATTCTGACCGGTTATGGCGTGGTCATCCTGTGCTTCATGTCCGGTGTGCTGTGGGGGTTTGCCGCGCGCGGGCGCGGCGGCAGTTGGTCGGGCTATGTGCTGTCGGTTGCACCTGCGTTATGGGCGTTCTTTTTCGTGGGCGGTCCGGTTGCGCAATCGCTGAATGCGTTGATCACCGGCTTTGTCGTGTTGCTGGTCATTGACTTTCGCTTCGCGCTTTGGGGTCTGACACCGCGCTGGTGGATGCGCCTTCGCCTGATTTTGACATCGGGCGTTGTGGCCTGTCTGGCCTTGGGGCTTTGGTTGGTCTAAGACTTCCACAGCACACGCTTTTCAGGAAACCGCGCCCATGATCCTTTATTCCATGCCCTCATCCGGCAACAGCTATAAGGTGCGTCTGCTGCTGGCGCTTCTGGGGCGCGATGATGTCACAATCATTGATGTAGAAGACCAATCCGATGCGTTGGCACAGGCCAAACAGAAACACCGCCTGCCCTTCGGCAAGGCCCCCGTGCTGATGCTGGACGATGGCACGCTTTTGCCGGAATCAAACGCCCTCCTGTGCTATCTGGGCGAAGGCAGTCGTTTCATTCCACAAGACGCGGTTGCACGCACGCAAATGCTGGGCTGGATGTTTTGGGAGCAAAACCAGCATGAGGGCGTGATTGCCGTGCGCGCGTCCCTGCGCTGCTACGCGCACCGGCGCGCACTGGCCACGCCCGAACGCATGGCGGAGTTGCTGGAACGCGGCCATGACCTGTTGCAGATTATGGAAAACCGTCTGGCCACGCGCGACTGGCTGGTGGGGAATGATCCCACCCTCGCGGATATTTGCCTGTTCGCCTATACACACACTGCCGGCAGTCGCGGGGGCTTCGATATGTCGCGGTTCGGGGCAATCAACGCATGGATTGACCGGATCACACAACTTGACGGATACAAGGGGCGGGTATGACAGAACTTGTGGCCTATACGGATGGCGCGTGTTCCGGCAATCCCGGCCCCGGCGGCTGGGGCGTGTTGTTGCGCGCCTATCAGGGTGAAACCGTGGTCAAGGAACGCGAACTCTCTGGCGGCGAAGGCGATACAACAAACAACCGTATGGAACTGATGGCCGCCATTTCCGCGCTGGAAGTGCTGGGCCGCCCCAGCACTGTCACCATTGTCACCGACAGCGCCTATGTGAAAAACGGCGTCACCAGCTGGATACATAGCTGGAAACGCAACGGATGGCGCACCGCTGACCGCAAGCCGGTCAAGAATGCAGAACTGTGGCAACGGCTGGATGATGCACAAGCGCGCCACAGCGTGACGTGGAAATGGGTCAAGGGCCATGCGGGCCACCCTGAAAACGAACGCGCGGACGCCCTGGCGCGCGCGGGCATGGCCCCGTTCAAGCCAGGCAAGGCCACGACATGACGCTTGTGCAGGGGCTGGATTACGCGGCGGTGTTCATATTTGGCCTGACGGGCGCACTTGCGGCCAGCCGTGCACAGCTGGATATTGTGGGCTTTATCTTTCTGGCATGTTTGACAGCCGTGGGCGGCGGCACGCTGCGTGATGTGCTTCTGAATCGTGATCAGGTGTTCTGGATTGCCGATGCGGGCATGATCCTGTCGGCCAGCATTGCGGCGGTTATTGTTTTCTTCACTGCGCATTTGCTGGAATCGCGGTTGCGCACACTGGAATGGCTGGACGCGCTGGCGCTGGCGGTGGCCGTGCCGGCGGGTGTGGGCGTTGCCATGGCGCTGGGGCAGGACTGGCCGGTCGTGCTGATCATGGGGGTGGCGACGGGCACATTTGGCGGGTTGATGCGTGATGTGGTGTGCAATGAAGTGCCGCTGATTCTGAAGAAGGGCGAGCTTTATGCCTCGGCGGCGCTTGCGGGCGCTGTGGCGGCTGTCATAACGGCGGCTGTGACCGACACAAGCCTGATCATTCTGCTGGTCTGCGGCGTTACAACATTCGCTTTGCGTATCGGGTCCATGCTGTTCGGATGGTGCCTGCCCGTCTATAAAAGCCACCCGCCCAAACAGTAACCACGCCATATGCGTCATGTTGTTTTGCAGGGCGCATAAGTTAAATTCGGGGGACGTATGATCAAATTGGCAGCGCTGGTCACCTTGGCCCTTGCAGCGTCCATCATGGGATATGTGTGGCTTGCGCCCAGTGATCCCGCGCGCTGGCACGAAGACCCGCGCCTTGTGGCGCGCCCTGCACGCCCGAATTTCTATCTGGTGCGCATGGTCGGCGGGGATGCCATGCCGCATGTGTTCCAGATGGGGGTTCAGGATCTGGCCGCAAGGCTGGATGCCATCGCACGGGCGGACGGGGGAAAACTGATTGGCGGGTCAGTGGCATCAGGGCATATGACATACCTGACACGGTCGCCGGTAATGGGGTTTCCTGACTACACATCAGTCCTTATTGAACCCGCAGGCGACGGCGCGATGGTTCTGGTCTTTGCGCGTGCGCGCTTCGGGCATTCCGACATGGGGGCCAACCGGGCTCGCACGGAACGGTGGCTTAAGGCGTTACAGGACAATGGCTAAGGTAATTCAAAGTGCGAAGACCGCGTCATAACGCATTGAATACGCTTGCCCGTTACCGTCTACCTTGCCAGACCTGATACAGCCACAGCAACGCAAGCGACCCCAGAAGCGCCAGCACGAACCCGCCAACCCAACCGGCAGATGTCATCAGAAAGCGAAATCCAAGCCCACCGATAACCGCGCCCAGAATGCCGATGACCATGGCGGTCGGCAAATCGGTGTTCATGCGCATCAGACGGGTTGCAAGAACCCCCGCCAATGCCCCCAGAACGACAAGCGCAACAACAGGCATTTCAGGCGTCCTGACCATTCGCAAGCTGCGCTGCAATTTCCGCACGCGACTTGCGCCCGCGTTCGGTCGCGGATTTCAACTGCCCGCAGGCTGCCATGATATCCTCGCCGCGGGGGGTGCGGATGGGGCTTGCATATCCTGCCTTGTGAACAATGTCGGAAAACGCCTCGATCCGCGCCCAGTCACTGCGCTGATAGGGTGCGCCGGGCCATTCGTTGAACGGGATCAGGTTGATCTTGGCGGGGATTCCCGCAATCAGCTTGACCAGACGGCGCGCATCCGCATCAGAATCATTCACATCCTTCAGCATGACATATTCAAACGTGATACGTTCTGAATTTGACAGGCGCGGATATTCCCGCAATGCGTCCAACAACGTGTTGATATTCCAGCGTTTATTGATGGGGACCAGCTTGTCGCGCACCTCATCCGTGGTTGCGTGAAAACTGATCGCCAACAGGCAGCCGATTTCCTGTGCCGTGCGTGCAATTTCGGGCACCACACCCGAAGTGGACAAGGTGATCCGGCGGCGCGAGATGGACAGACCTTCGCCATCCATGGTGATTTTCATCGCATCGCGGACATTGTCAAAATTGTACAACGGCTCACCCATGCCCATCAGCACAACATTGCTGACTAGGCGCGTTTCATCCTTTGGCGCGCCGGGTTCGGGCCATTCGTTCAGATCGTCGCGCGCCACCAGAACCTGTCCCACGATTTCCGCGGCCGTCAGGTTCCGCACCAGTTTCTGGGTGCCGGTATGGCAGAACGAACATGTCAGCGTGCACCCGACTTGCGAGGAAATACAAAGTGTTCCACGGCTTTCTTCAGGTATGTAGACGGCCTCGACCTCGTGTCCGCCGGCAATACGCAGCAGGTATTTTCGCGTTCCGTCATCCGATATCTGGCGCGTCACAATTTCCGGCTGCGCAATTTCAAAATGCTCTGCAAGCAAGACGCGATAGGCTTTTGCCAAATTCGTCATGGCCGCGAAATCCTGAACACCCCAATGGTAGATCCATTGCCAGATCTGGCCGACACGCATTTTGGCCTGACGCTCGGGCGTGCCGATCTGCACCAGTGCATCGGCCATTTGGGCGCGCGTCAGCCCCACAAGATTGCGTTTGCCCCCCTCTTGCAGGCGGCGCGGAATGGTCACGACATCCTGCGTGATCGGGGCTGAGACGGGCATGTTGGGCATCCTTGGCGGTAATCTTTGACCAGATATAACAAAACCGCCCGGAATTTACAGCCCGGGCGGTTGAATTCGGTGGTACTGCTGTGTCAGTCAGCGCATTGACGCTGTGCTTCTTCGGTCGATGCGGTGAATCCGAACAGCGAAAATGTATCTTGTGTGTTTGTCCCGCGCGAGGACCGCGCATTCAGAACCGCGTCAGACCCTGCACGCATGGCCGCGAAAATCCGCTGGTCTTCTTCCGGTGAACCAGCCCATGCCCATTCCCCTTCGACAAACAACTGGAATTCATTGCTGCCGATGGTCACATTCACCGTGGAATCGGGTGCAAACGGGTAGCCGCCGGTGAAGGATATCTGTGGCGCCCCGCTTCCGCCGCGATAGGTTGCGAACAACAAGATATCGCCGCGCCGCACCTCGACAGGTGAGCCGCCACGGGTATTCAGGGTTTCACGCGGGGCCGAGACTGCCCAGCATTCCTTTGGTTCTTCTTCCACGAAAACGCTCCAGGCCGTGTCAGCGGCAACGCGGTTTGTGGATTCCTGCGCGTGTGCGTCATTCGCGAACCCGCCCGCACACATCATCGCCGCACATGCGAGAGTCGTTCCGTTCAGCCGTTTCAACGCCATCTGCTTTCTTGCCTCCACTTGGTCCGGGCTTTAGACTGGTATTCGCGCAATCAGGTTGCGCAAGGCCCTAGCGCCTTTTATCGCCAAGGGTCCGGAATTTCAAAGCCCTCATCGCAAAAAATCGCGCAGGCGTGAATTCTTCCTGCCGCCAGATCACGGAATTGAGCAACAAAATGCCGAAACCCACCCAGATCCATGACCACGCAGTCCCCTTGATCGAACTTTGGCGCAGTGATTTGCTTGAAAGTGTGCATTTCGGGCATGCCGTGGTCATGCGCCCCAATGGCGAGATCGTCGAAAGCTGGGGCCAGCCGGATGCGCTGATCTATCCGCGATCCAGTTGCAAGATGATCCAGGCCCTGCCGCTGATCGAAAGCGGCGCGGGGCGCGATCTTGGCAGCGCACACCTGGCGCTGGCCTGCGCGTCCCATCAGGGGGCGGGAATTCATGTGCAGGGCGTGGCGCGCTGGCTGTCCGAGCTTGGACTGGCAGAAGGTGACCTGCGCTGCGGCACGCAGGCGGCCGAAGACATCGACGAACGCAACCGGCTGGTTCTAGACCACGAATCGCCCTGCCAGTTGCATAATAACTGCTCGGGCAAACATGCAGGGTTCCTGACGCTGAACCGCCATCTTGGCGGTGGGGCGGAATATGTGGAGGTGGACCACCCCGTCCAGCGCGCCGTGCGCCTTGCGTTTGAGGAGGTCACGGGCATGACATCGCCACATTACGGTATTGACGGCTGTTCGGCCCCGAATTTTGCCACCAGCGTGCAGGGGCTGGCGCTGGCCATGGCCAGATTTGCGGCGGCGTCCGACACGGGCGATGCGCGTGCGCGCGCCATGGTTGCGCTGCGCGATGCAATGATGCGCCACCCCGATCTTGTGGCCGGTGAAACCCGCGCCTGCACAGAGTTGATGCGCGCAATGGGTGGCAGGGCGGCAGTCAAAACCGGTGCCGAGGCTGTTTTCGTGGCGATTCTGCCCCAATCCGGATTGGGAATCGCGCTGAAAATCATTGATGGCGGTGTCCGTGCCGCAGAAGCCGCCATTACGGCCTTGCTGATACGCCACGGTGCGCTTGATCCGGACCATCCTGTCGTCGCGCGCTATCTGGGGCCAATGAAGAACCGGCGCGGGCTGATTGTCGGACAGACGCGCTGTGCGCCGGAATTCCTGCAATAACCGCGCCTGATCCTTGTGCAGCTGCAAGAAATGCGCCGCATCGCGGCATCAACACTTTGCGACAGCACGGCCAGCCGCTAGGATCGGATATCACGCAAGATTATAGCAAAGGGATTGCAGGCAATGTTCAAGTTTCTGTTCGGCAGGGCGTCAAAAACACCGGAAGTCGTTGTTCGGGAAACGCAGCGTGAAACCGTTGCCCGCGCCTTGCGTGAACTGAATGATGTGCTGACAACCCTAAGCCCGCGGGCCGGTATTCATGTCGACCTGCAAAGCGGCACATTGTCGGTGGACCTGCCGGATCAGATGCCGGACGAGGCAAAGGCCCTGCCCGCCCCGGACAAGCAAACCACGGACAAGCCATCCCCAGACAAGTCCGCCACGGACATGACAACCCCTGACAGAACGGGCGCAGCAGATCATGACGCGCCGGCAGCGAACAAGGCCCCCCCGCAGGTTCCCTGATGACATGCAGGCGCCCGTGGCGTTTGGCGCGGCGTTTGGCAGGGCGTTTGCAAATTCGCAGCCTGCCCCGCCCGCGCGGCGGCCTGCCGCAATAACTTTGCCCTTGGTCCGTGATTGGCGGGCGCGATGCTTGCACGGCGCTGCGCACTGTCGTAGCGTTCGGCAAACACATAGCGCAAAGGACTGATATCATGGCCGATACACCCGCAGGTTTCGATACATTGCAAATCCACGCAGGGGCGCGGCCCGATCCTGCAACCGGCGCGCGGCAGGTGCCCATCTATCAATCCACGGCATTTGTGTTCCGCGATACGGATCACGCAGCAGCGCTGTTCAACCTGCAAGAGGTGGGCTACATCTACTCCCGCCTGACCAACCCGACAGTTTCGGCATTGCAGGAACGCATGGCCACGCTGGAGGGGGGCGCAGGCGCGATTTGCGTGGCATCAGGACATTCGGCCCAGATTCTGGCGCTTTTCCCGCTGATGGGCCCGGGGTTGAATATCGTGGCCTCGAACCGGCTGTATGGTGGAACGGTCACGCAATTCAGCCAGACCATCCGGCGGTTTGGCTGGTCGGCCACATTCGTGGATTTCGATGATCTGGACGCACTGGACGCGGCGATTGATGAAAACACCCGCGCGGTATTTTGCGAATCCATCGCCAATCCGGGCGGGTATATCACCGATCTGGATGCCGTCTCGGCAATCTCTGAAAAACATGGCATTCCGCTGATTGTCGATAACACAACCGCCACCCCCTATCTGTGCCGCCCGATTGAGCATGGCGCGACACTGGTTGTGCATTCCATGACAAAATACCTGACGGGTAATGGCACGGTCACCGGCGGTTGCATCATTGATTCGGGCAAATTTGACTGGTCCGCGAATGACAAGTTTCCATCCCTGTCGCAGCCGGAACCTGCCTATCACGGGTTGAAATTTCACGAAACTTTCGGGCCGCTGTCCTTTACCTTCCATTCCATCGCGGTCGGTCTGCGCGATCTTGGGATGACGCTGAACCCGCAGGCGGCACATTATACGCTGATGGGTATTGAAACCCTGTCCCTGCGCATGGACCGACACTGCGAAAACGCGCTAAAGGTTGCACAATGGCTGGAAGCGGACCCCCGTGTGGCCAATGTGACCTATGCAGGCCTGCCATCATCCCCCTATCACGGACGGATGGCGGCAATCTGTCCCAAAGGGGCGTCATCATTGTTCACATTCGCGCTGAAGGACGGGTATGAGGCCTGCGTGAAAGTGATTAACGCGGTAGAACTGTTCAGCCATGTGGCGAATCTGGGGGACACGCGGTCCTTGATCATCCATTCCGCCTCGACCACGCACAGGCAGTTGTCGGAAGCGCAACAGATCGCCGCAGGCGCAGCGCCCAATGTCATCCGGCTGTCGGTCGGGCTGGAAAACCCCGAAGACCTGATTGCCGATCTGGATCAGGCTATGACCAAAGCCTGCGCATCCTAGAAGCGTGCCAGGACTGCGACCTTTCGGAGAAGGCAACCACCTTGCCTGCATGGCATCCGAAAGGTCGCGTTTGCGCATACCGTGTTTTGTCCACAAGGAAATCATGCTATTTTTATGCCGGTTGCGCTGCGGGCCACCGATCGGGTGATTTTCATGCACAAATCTTGGCGATTTTTCGCTATTGCCGCACCTGATCGCGGAAATGAGACTCCCTTCACACCTGAATCATGTGCTAAAGGCGCAATATGAAAACGAATTTCGCTCTTGGCATTACTGAATCCGGTGTCACGCTGTGGCAACGCGGGGATCGTGGTTGGCTGCGTGTCGGTGCGGTCGCGCTTGACCATGACGATATGAATACCGCGGTGGGGGAGCTTGTTGCAAAAGCCGGAAAACTGGCGGGCAAGGACAAGATCCTGACGCAGCTGGTGATTCCGGATGACCAGATCCTGTATACCCGCATTTCCGCGCCCGGCCCCGGCGAAGACGCGCAACGCAACCAGATCCGCAAGGCGCTGGAAGGTCGCACGCCCTTTCCCGTGGAGGAACTGGATTTTGACTGGACCGGCGCGGGTCCGGATGTGGATGTCGCGGTCGTTGCACGCGAAACCCTGATCGAGGCCGAGGATTTTGCCAAAGCGCAGAACCTGAACCCAGTTTGCTTTGTTGCGGCCCCCGCAAATGGCGCCTTCAATCACGCGCCCTTTTTTGGCAGCAGCCGGATTGTGCGCAGCATTCTGGGCGATCCCGCCAAATTGATCCGCGACCGCGAAATCCTGCGCGAAACCGGCGTTGCGCAGTTGCCGTCGGCGACGCCGAAGGCTGCGGCGCCCGCCCCTGCGCCAAAATCCGAACCTGTCGCAGATGCAAAGCCTGCGAAACAGGCACCGGCCGCTGGCGTCACGGACAGCAAAACGAGTGGGTCAGCGGCAAAAGCGCCCGAAGTTGCGCCCAAATCCGGCCAAAGCGCCGGAAAGGACGGCGAAACAGCCCAAACCGCAGATAAGAAATCGGGTCCGCCGGTGGACGAAACGGCCGCTGTTTCGACTGTCGATACTTCTTCGTCTGCGACTTCCGCAGGTTTCAAAAGCCGCCGCGCCACGGAATTGCAGCAAGCGGGCCTTGCCGCATTGGCGCGTGAAAATGCCAAGGACGATACCAGCCTGACAGGCCAGAAAGGCAAGCTTGCGGGCCTTGGGTCGGCCGGACCTGCGGCAGAGGCGTCTAAACCACCCCAAGGATTGCGCGCAACATATGCAAGCGCCAATGCACGCATCTCGGCGGGGCTGGGGCAGCTTCGTTCGCGGCTGAAGGGCACGAACGCCAAACCCGCGTCAGACAAACCCATCTTGGGCAAACCCGCGCCGGTTGCCGCACCGTCAGACGCGGTGGTTTCACAAAACGCCAACAACACATCGACGCCAGCCACCGCAACACAAACGACGGGCCAGCGCAAAACACCAAGCGCGAAGCCGCAAACCGCGCCGCCGCCAGCAGCCAAGAAACCCGCATCTGCGGACAAGGTCGCGCCTAAACCTGCCGCGCCGGCCACAGCCAGCCCCAAGGCCGCGCCTGCCGCAACGGTATCCGGACGGAAAACACCGTTGGAAACCTTGCGCAGTATCGGTCAGACACCGCCCGAGGGCAGCCGGACATCCGAGCGAGAGGCAGAACGCCTGACAGTGTTCGGCGCGCGCGGCAATGCGGCACCGCAGACAGGGGGCGGGCTGAAACCACGGCTGTTGATCGGCGGCGGGGTCATCATGATCCTTGCAGCCGCAGCGGTATGGGCGTTTTATTTTGCGCGCCCTGCTCCACCCGAAATACCCGTAACACTCGCGCCGCCACCCGAAGCAGCCATTGACACGCCGACCCAGCTGGATGGCATGACCGACACCGCCGAAGCCGACGCGATAGAAGCCGCGCTTGGCGTAGAGGACGTGGCCGAACGCGGACCCGAAGCAGACGCAACCGCGTCTGACGACAGTTTGACGGCAGTCCCCGCCGCAGGGGACCCTGACCAGATCGAAACCAGCACCGCCCCCAGCGTCGAAATGGACCAAGGGCGCATAGCGGGACTTCGTTCATCGGCATTGATCATGCCGCAGGATCTGTCAGCCGCGCCGTCAAGTCCTGACGCCCCCGCCCCCTTCGATGCGCAATCCTTGCCACCACTGCGCAGCGAAGTGTTGGCACAAGAAGCCCAACAGGATGATGCGCCTGTAGATGCGCCTGTCGGGGACCCCGAACCGCAGGTTGCCGCTGACGCGCAGCTTCTGCCCGCGGGCGAAGAGGCGCTGGAAATCGACGTAACATCCGGTCGCCCGACCACCGCGCCGCCGGAAAAACCGGTCCGCTTCACCCTGCCGGAATCACCTGCGCCAGAGACGACAGAAGAAACCGACACAGTGGCGCCCGCGTCCTTGCAACCAGACACGGAAGGCACGACTGCGCCCGTCACTGCCGAAACCGCGGACCAGCCCACAGACCTTGCGACAGATCAGACGCCCGCGCCTTCAAGCCCCCCTTCGGCTGACGAAAGCGATCTGGAAATCGTTGTGACGCCGGGCACACCGCCCGCAGTCCCGCCCGGACGTCCGGAAGGTTTGCTGCCGGACGCCGACCAGACACAGGGGCAGGCACTGCCCGAGGATGATGACACGATCCAGCAGGCCGCAGATGCTGATGCCCCCCCCGCAGCGGGCGGGCTGGCCCTTAATGCGTTGCGCCCTGCAACGCGCCCCAGCGACCTGACGGCGCGCGCAGAAGCAATTCTTGAAGCCCAGACCCCGCGACTGGAAAATGCGACAGAACAGGCTGTTGCGGCGTCACTGCGCCCGACAGACCGGCCCAGTCAATTCGCGTCAACAGTCCAACGTGCCCTTAGCGCGTCCACAGCGGCCGCCCCCGCAACCCAAAGCGCGCCACAAGCGCCGGTCCAGACGGCCAGTGCAGCAGCGGCGCAACCCAGCATTCCAAGTTCCGCCTCGGTCTCTCGCGAGGCGACGCAGACGCGCGCCATCAATCTGCGGCAGGTCAATTTGATCGGGGTGATGGGCACATCGTCAAACCGGCGCGCGCTTGTGCGTATGTCGAACGGGCGCGTTGTCACAGTGCGCGTGGGCGAAACACTGGACGGCGGGCAGGTCACCGCAATTGGCGAGACCGAGTTGCGCTATAACCGCCGCGGACGCGATGTCGTGTTGCGCATTGCATCCTGACCCTGTGTCCGCGATAACCCTTTCGAACAGTGCCGCATAATGCGCCGCGCCTGAACACAGGAAATACACATGTCCGAAAAGCAGGTTTCGCCCGCAATCAAACTCGCATTGGAATTCGGTCCGGTTTTCGCGTTTTTCGTGGGCTACATTACCACGCGGGGCCAAAGCTATGACATTGGCGGCACGGAATATGACGCCTTCATCCTGATGACCGCCGCATTCATTCCGGTGATGGGGCTGGCCACATTCGTGTTGTGGAAATTGTCCGGCCGCCTCAGCCGGTTACAGCTGGTTACGCTGATCATGGTGGTGGTGTTTGGCGGGCTGACTGTGTGGCTGAATGATGAGCGTTTCTTTAAGATGAAGCCCACAGCCGTTTATTCGATTTTCGCCATCCTGTTGGGCATCGGTCTGGCGCGCGGTCAAAGCTGGCTTGAACTGGTCATGGAAGGCGCCTTGCCCCTGACGCATGACGGCTGGATCGTGCTGACAAAACGGCTGGCGATCATGTTTGCTGCCATGGCGCTGGCCAATGAACTGGTCTGGCGCAGCATGTCGACGGATGCGTGGGTCAATTTCCGAACCTTCGTCCTGCCTTTCGCGCTATTTGTATTCTTCATGGCGCAGGCCAAGGTGTTCGAGCGCTACAAGCCGGCATCCGAGAAGTGAAGTAACGCGCGACAACAGGACCGGCACATTTGCTGTGCCGGACCAGCCGGTTGGCCGCGTCAGTCGCGTTTGCCAAACAGGATTTTCTGCGCGTCACGGTCCTTTTGCAAATTCGCGCGGTGCTCCTCGCCCAGGGAACGGCCCTTTTGAACGGCGGCACGTTGCCCGACCACGTCCAGCCAGCGTGCCAGATGGGGCTTGTCGGACAGATCCTGTTCCTGCCCTTCCCATAGCGTGGCCCATGGCCAGATCGCCATATCCGCGATGGAATAGAAACTGCCCGCAACATAGTCGTTTTCCGCCAGCTGCCGGTCCAGCACCCCATACAGGCGCGTGACTTCATTGCGGTAGCGGTCCTTGGCATAGGGCAAATCCTGTGCCGGTTCCAGCGATGGCGCGTATTTCAGGAAATGATGCGCCTGCCCTGCCATTGGCCCGACACCGCCCATTTGCCACATCAGCCACTGGTCCACAGCCACGCGGTCGCGTTCGGTTTCGCCATAAAACTGACCGGTCTTGCGCGCCAGATATTGCAAGATCGCGCCGGATTCAAAAACCGAGATTGGCGTGCCATCCGGCCCATCGGGATCAACAATCGCGGGCATGCGGTTATTGGGCGCAATTTTCAGGAAATCGGGTTTGAACTGGTCGCCTGCGCCAATATTCACGAAATGGACATCATAGGGCAGGCCCATTTCTTCCAATGCGATGGAAATCTTCCAGCCGTTGGGGGTGGGCCAGTAATGCAACGCGATGGTCATGTATGCTCCTGTCATAAGTTATTGCTGCACAAGCTAAGCATTCTGCGTCGAATGCCAAGCGCCAAACGCAAAAAAGGGGGCGCGCACGCCCCCCTTCATTTTCGCACAGGTCGCGTGGATGTCAGCCCGCGGCCATGACCGCGCGGCGTGTCATCACGCCCACCAGATGCGCGCGGTATTCAGGGCTACCGTGCAAGTCAGCGATCATCTCATCCGCAGGGCAGGACAGGCCCGCAACCGCATCCGCGCTGAAGCTGGACGACAGCGCCGCTTCCGCCTCGGCCCAGCGGAACACGCCGTTTTCGGATGCGCCGGTCACGGCAACCCGCACGCCCGATGCGTATTTCGCCACGAACACCCCCGTCAGTGCAAAACGCGATGCGGGTTGCAGGAATTTCGCATAGGCGGATTTTTCAGGGATCGGAAAACGCACGGCTGTGATGATTTCACCTTCTTCAAGGGCCGTGGTGAACATACCTTGAAAATAGTCATCCGCCGCAATTTCGCGCGTGTTGGTGACGATGGTCGCGCCCGTGCCCAAGGCCGCCGCCGGATAGCAGGCAGACGGGTCGTTATTGGCCAGACTGCCGCCGATTGTGCCGCGATTGCGCACCGCCGGATCACCGATCTGGCCCGCAAGTGCCGCAAGGCCCGGAAAATCCGCCGCCGCCTGTTCGGCCACAGTCGCATGGGTGGTGGCCGCGCCGATGGTCAAGGTGTCGCCGTCGCGCGACACCCCCTTGAGTTCGGCAATACCCGTCAGGCTGACCAGCGTTTCGGGCGCGTTCAACCGTGCCTTCATCGACGGTATCAGCGTCTGCCCCCCCGACAGGGGTTGCGCTTCGTCATTGGCGAGCGCGGCAACGGCTTCGGCCACACTCGACGGTTTGACCAGTTCGAAATTATACATGGCTTATGCTCCCTTAGCCGTTGATCGCCGCCCAGACGCGCGCAGGCGTCAGGGGCATATCGATATGGGTGACATGGGTGTGGCCCGCGCGGTGCAGGGCGTCGATTGCCGCATTGACCACCGCAGGCGGTGATCCGATCGCGCCCGCCTCGCCGCAGCCTTTTACGCCCAGCGGGTTATGCGTGCAGGGCGTGATGCAGCTATGGTCCACGGTGAAACCGCGCACATCATCCGCGCGGGGCATGGCGTAATCCATGAAGCTGCCGGACAGAAGCTGCCCCTGATCGTCATAGGCGCAGTTTTCCAGCAGCGCCTGCCCGATCCCTTGCGCAAGGCCGCCATGCACCTGCCCTTCGACAATCATCGGGTTCACGATATTGCCGAAATCATCGGCAGCAATGAACCGCAGGATGTCGATCTTGCCAGTCTCTGGGTCCAGTTCAATCTCGCAGCCATAGGCGCCGGACGGGTAGGTAAAGTTCGACGGATCATAGAACGCCGTTTCTTCCAGCCCCGGTTCCAGATCTTCCAGCGGGTAGTTATGGGGCACATAGGCTGCCAGTGTCACACCGGACCAATCCACCGACTTGTCGGTGCCCGCCACGCTGAACTTGCCGTCCTTCAGCTCGATATCTTCGGGGGCCGCTTCCAGCAGATGGGCCGCGATTTTCTTGGCCTTGTCGATGATCTTGTTCGTGGCCTTCACAATCGCGGACCCGCCCACCGCAAGGCTGCGCGACCCGTAGGTGCCCATGCCCATCGGTGTGTTGGACGTGTCGCCATGGTGAATTTCAATGCTGTTTGCATCCACCCCGATCATGTCGGCCACCACTTGAGCAAAGCTGGTTTCATGCCCCTGCCCGTGGCTGTGGCTGCCGGTATAGACGCTGATGGACCCTGTCGCATTCACCCGCACAGACGCGGATTCATAAAGGCCCGCCCGCGCGCCCAACTGGCCCACAAGGTTGGATGGCGCAATGCCACACGCCTCGATGTAATGGGCAATGCCAAAGCCGCGCAACTTGCCGTTCTTGGCGCTTTCCGCGCGCCGCGCCTCAAAGCCCGCATAGTCCGACAATTCCAGCATCTTGTCCATTGTGGCGTCATAATTGCCCGTGTCATAGACCACCGCAACGGGCGTCTGATACGGGAACTGGTCGGCCTTGATGAAGTTCTTGCGCCGGAGTTCAATCGGGTCCACGCCCAATTCACGCGCGGCCTTGTCCACCAGCCGTTCAATCTGGAACGTGGCTTCTGGCCGCCCTGCCCCGCGATAGGCATCGACTGGCACCGTGTTGGTGAACACGGCCTTGACGTTGACGTAAATCAGCGGTGTGCGGTAATTGCCCGCCATCAAGGTGCCGTGCAGCCATGTGGGAATGGAGGGCGCGAAAGTGGACAGATACGCGCCCATATTCGCATAGGTTTCGGTGCGCAGCGCGGTGAAATTATTGTCCGCATCCAGCGCCAGTTCGATCTTTGTCTTATGGTCACGGCCGTGTGCGTCGGAAATAAACGCCTCGGACCGGGATGATGTCCACTTGACGGGCCGTTTCAGAACTTTGGCGGCATAGGTGCAGAACGCTTCTTCGGCATAGTGATAGATTTTCGACCCGAAACCGCCGCCCACATCAGGGGCCACCACGCGCAGCTTGTGTTCGGGGATATTCAGCACAAACGCACCCATCAGCAGCCGGATGACATGCGGGTTCTGGCTGGTGGTATAGAGCGTATGACTGTCGCCCCAGGGGTCATAATCCCCCACCGCAACACGCGGTTCCATCGGGTTGGCGACAAGGCGGTTATTGGTCAATTCCAGCGACACGACATGCGCGGCACTCTCGAACGCCGCATTCACCGCGTCCTTGTTGTCCTCGACAAAGCCCCAGTCATAGCACAGGTTGCTTGTCAGCTCGTCATGCACTTTGGGCGCACCATCGGCCAGCGCGGCTTTCATGTCGATCACCGGCTCCAGCGGCTCGATATCAACTTCTATCGCTTCGGCCGCATCGCGTGCCTGTTCATAGGTTTCTGCGACCACAGCGCAGATCGGGTCGCCCACATGGCGCACCTTGCCTTCGGCCAGAATGGGGTGTTTGGGTTCCTGCATCACCTGCCCGAAACGGTCCGTCACCTGCCAGCCGCAGGGAATACCGCCCGCGCTTTCGAAATCGGCCGATGTGAAAACCTTCAGCACACCGTCCATCGCTTCGGCGGCAGATGTGTCAATGCCCCTGATACGCCCATGCGCCACGTCCGAGCGCAGGAAATGCACGAAACTTTGCCCGCGCAGGTTAATGTCATCGGTATACTTGCCGTTCCCTGTCAGAAACCGCACATCCTCGCGCCGCTTGGTGCTGGCGCCAATGCCGTCATCTTTGGGCATTTCTTCCTCCTCAAGAAATCTGGTGGCGGCGCATGCGTGACATGCACCAAATGGATTTATTCAGCGGCCAATGCGTCTGCATCCTGCCCCGATGCGGCCATCACGGCGCGCACGATGTTCTGATATCCGGTGCAGCGGCAGATATTGCCTTCCAGATAGTGGCGCACCTCTTCCTCGGTTGGGGTGGGGTTTTCTGCCAGCAATGCGGCAGTGGACATGACCATACCGGGGGTGCAGAAACCGCATTGCAGCCCGTGGTAATCCTGAAACGCCTGCTGGATCTTGCCCAGACTGCCATCAGGGTTTGCCATCCCTTCAACTGTTGTCACCTCGGCCCCGTCCAGATCGGCGGCGAAGGCGGTGCAGGATTTCACGGCCTTGCCGTCCACCAGCACCACGCAGGCCCCGCACTGGCTGGTATCGCAGCCGACATGCGTGCCCGTCAGGCCCAGCAGGTCGCGCAGATAGCCGGACAGCAATGTGCGCCCTTCCGTATCTGCGGACATTTGCCGGCCGTTTACTGTCATTGTTACCTTGGTCATATGGCTCCTCCCGATCATAGCTTGGCGTAGTTAAACACGAATTCCTTGCATCCGCATATGCCACCTTAGGCTTAGTCAATCGCGGGCATCTCGCCATGGCGGCGCGGGCGCGGGCGGGTCGGAATCTCCTTCAACAACCCGCCCACACCCATGCCCATAATGTCGGCGGCACCTACGTCCAGCCCGCAAATTATGCGCTCCAGCACCCAGTCAGCGCCGTTCAGGGCAGGGCTTTTTGCGCAACCGGGCAGGCCGATAACCGGACGCGCGCCCAACTGTCCCACAAACAACAGATTGCCCGGATCAACCGGCATTCCGAAATGAGCCACCTTGCCGCCCGCGCGGCGCAACGCTTCGGGTGCCGTGTCATACAGGTCCGATGTCGCCGAGCCTGTCAGCACCAGCAGCAGATCACCGCCTGCCTGCGCCAATGCCTGCGCCAGCGGCGCGATATCATGGGCAACCATCCCCCCCCCGTCCAGCGTCACGCCCAGACGGTTCAGCCGCGCCTTGGTCGCGGCATGGCCCTTGCGACCATCTGCGGACGGGTCCACCCGTGTCTGGATCAGGCTTGCCGATTTCAGAACCGGCGGCAGAATACGCAACGCGCCCTGCCCCGCAGCGCAGGCCCGCGCCACAGCGGCACGCGCCACACCATAGGAAATGATCTTGACCGTGGCGACCATGCCACCGGGGTCAAGGCGCATGAAATCCGGCAATGTCGCGCAGGTGATCGCGGCGTCAATCGCATTCAGCGCATTGACCTGCGCCCCCGCAACGCGCAGCACGCCAGCGCCCGCAGCCACAATATTGACACGCCCGGTGCCCACAGGTTTCAGCACCAGCCCGCAGGCGTCCGGGTCAGGGACCAATGCCTGTGCCAATGCAAGGGCGGCCGCATCTTCGCCAAGGTCATCGGGGTCCAGTCGTGCAACTGTCACCATGTCCAGCCCTGCCGCGCGCAAGATATTCACATCCTTGCCGGTCAACTGTGTCCCCTTGCGCAAGCGCCCGTCAGGCAGGGGGACGGAATGCGCAAGAATGGCCCCTTCGGCCAGTGATACCGGAACAGGGCCGAATTTCATGCCCGCGCGCCCCGCAGCGCCAAGGTGATCTGCGCAAGGGTTGCCACGGCGATTTCCGCAGGCGTTCCCGCCCCGATATTCAGCCCCACCGGCGCATGAATCCGCGCCAGCTGCGCGTCATCCAGACCGGCGGCGCGCAGCCTCTCCAACCGTTTTGCATGGGTGCGCGTGGATCCCAGACACCCCAGATAAAACACATCCGATTGCAATGCCGCAATGATGGCCGGATCATCCAGTTTGGAATCATGGGTCAGGGTGACAACCGCACTGCGCGCATCCAGCCCGATTGCGGCCAAGGCATCATCAGGCCAGTCATGGGAAATGGTTTCATCCGGAAAGCGCGCTTGCGCGCCAAAGGCTTCGCGTGGGTCCACCAGCACCGGATCATACCCCGCCAGCCGCGCCATGGGCAGCAGCGCCTGCGCAATATGCACCGCGCCCACAACCACCAGCCGCAGGGGGGGATTGTGCAGCGTGACCATCTGGCCCGCCTCATTCAGGCCCGACTTGTCGGCCCGAAACAGCGCCGCAAGTTTGCTGTCATTTGGCCCCGCAAGCCAGCGCGCCCATGTCGTCAAATCCGTGATACATGCGACCGCGCGGCGGGTGGCGCGGGCCGCGACGATATCGGCCAGCATGGCGGGCGGCAGCGCGGGCGCAGTCCCGCCAACGGGTTCCACCAATATGCGGATGGTGCCCCCGCAAGCCAGCCCCACCTCGAACGCTGTGTCATCGCTGACGCCGAATTCCAGAATGCGCGGTGTGCCCTCGCGCAGGGCGTCAAGTGCGTCCATCACGACCGCGCCTTCAACACAGCCACCGGATACGGACCCCATGATTTCGCCATCGCCGGAAATTGCCAGCTGGCTGCCCGCCTGACGCGGGGCAGACCCCCATGTCTGGATCACGGTTGCCAGCGCGGCCCCGCGCCCGTCCTTATGCCAACCAAGCGCGATTTCGGGAATCTGGTCGTGGCGATAGGTCATGAGTGTGGCCCCGTTTGCTGCAATACCGCGACACCATTGCATTGAAGATGTCGCTTGGCAAATCTGTCCTTTAGGATAGGGGGCAGGCAAATATCCCGATTTTCCGGCAATCCAGCGCACAGGACCACTCGACACTGCGGCCGAAACACGCACAATGCGCCTTATGGCAAGATTAAGTTCCCATCCGTTTCTGACCAGTCCCGGCGCGCGCTATATCGCCCATCGCGGCGGCGCGCTGGAGGCCGAGGAAAACACCATGCCCGCCTTCCGGCGCGCTGTGGGTTTGGGTTTCACGCATATTGAGCTGGACGTGCATGCCACGCGCGATGGTGTCGTCGTGGTTCATCACGATGCCGATCTGCACCGTATGTTCGCCGATTCGCGCCAGATCGCCGCAACCCCTTGGGCAGACGTGCAACACCTGCGCACAGCAAAAGGCGCATCTGTGCCCCGACTGGACGACCTGCTGGAAGAATTCCCCGATCTGTTCATCGCGATCGAGGCGAAATCGCTGGATGTCGTTGCCCCGCTTGCACAGGTGATCACGCGCATGAACGCCTTGGAACGGGTCTGTATCGGCGCGTTCGATCCGGCCCGCACCCGTCAGGCGCGCGCGCTGCTGGGGCCTGATCTGTTATGGTCGCCCGCACATATGCAGGTTGCGCGGCTTTGGGCCGCAGGATGGGGCGTGCCGTTCCCTCTGGACGATTTCGCGGTCGTTCAGGTTCCGCAGAACTGGCGCGGTATTCCACTGGTCACGCCGCGGTTTGTGCGCGCTGCCCATGCGCGCGGCATTCATGTTCAGGTCTGGACGGTGAACGAGACGCAGACCATGCAAACCTTGCTGGATTGGGGCGTTGACGGGGTCATGACAGACAGGCCCCAAGTGTTGCAGACTCTGGCCATGCCCTAGCGGCGCCTCAGGGCACAGCCGCCCCGCGTATGATCAGCACCATCACTGCTGCATAAAACAGGAAGGACGCTGCAAGTACAAAAACATGCCAGATGGCGTAATGAAACAGCAGCCGCGTTGACAGATAGAACCCGACGCCAAGCGTATAAACCACCCCGCCCGCGATGATCAGCACGACCGTGGCGAAAGGCAGCGTTGCCAACATTTGCGGCAGGATCAGGACACCAACCCAACCCATTCCCAGATACAGCGCCAAAGCCGCCCAGCGAAACCGTTCGGGCGACAGGCATTTCAGTGCCACCCCACAAAACGCCGCCCCCCAAAGCCCCGCCATGAACCAAAGCCCCTGCCCCGGTATCAGGGTGAAGGGCGTGTAGGTGCCCGCAATCTTGATATAAATTGCGGAATGGTCCAGCCGCCGGAACAGCCAGTTCAGGCCCGCATCCGGTGTCAGGTTATACAATGCCGATGCGCTGATCATCGCCAGAAACGCCAGCCCGTATATGGACACCGCGACAAACGCCCAAGGTTGCGCGGCATCATGGCTGAACAGCAGGGCCGCACCAATAATCAGGGGAACGGCCACCAATGCCCCAACAACACCCAACACATGAACCGCGGCATCAAATCGCTGTTCTGCGCGGGTATATCCGTTGGTGCTGCGCAGCAGCGCATGTCGGGCCTGATGTATCATATTGCCCATAATACAGCGCCGGAGTGTTGCACAAAGCACTATTCACCCCGAACCAACATGACCTTGCGGCAGCCTTGTTCCGTCATATGTCTTGATTTCCGCGCCATTCCCGCCTAGCCCCGCACAAAGCACGCATGGAAAGCCCTGATGACTGTTCACTTGTATCACCACGACCTGCCTGATGATCTGACCCTTGGTCCCGTAGTTGCCATTGATTGCGAATCAATGGGGCTGAACCCGCATCGCGACCGCCTGTGCGTAGTCCAGTTGTCGGATGGAAACGGGCATGCCCATCTGGTGCAAGTTGCGCATGATATTCAGCCGGCCCCCAATCTGGCGCGTTTGCTGACAGACCCCGACACATTGAAGCTGTTTCATTTCGGACGGTTCGACATTGCGCTTTTGCGGCACAGCTACGGGGTGACGACCGCGCCGGTATATTGCACCAAGATCGCGTCCAAACTTGTGCGCACCTATACGGACCGTCACGGGTTGAAGAACCTTCTGACCGAATTGCTGGGCGTGGATATTTCCAAGCAGCAGCAAAGCTCGGATTGGGGGGCGGCGCGGCTGACGCAGGCGCAGCAGGATTATGCCGCATCCGATGTGCTGTATCTGCACCGCCTGCGCGAGGTGCTGGACACGATGCTGGAACGCGAAGGGCGCAGTGATCTGGCTCAACGCTGTTTCGATTTCTTGCCCACGCGCGCGGAACTGGACCTGTCGGGTTGGCCGGATACGGATATTTTCGCGCATTAAGGCGAATTCTTGCATAAGGGTTGTCCCGACAATGTTGCAAAACCCCAGAACATGGCGTTCCAGCATGTCCCTGACTGTGCGTCTGGTGCTGCCATTCGGGGCATTGGTTTTGTTGTCGATGATCTTTCTTGCCTCGCGCAGCGTAGATCCCAGTCAGGCTGTGGCGCTGGCCGAGCTTGACATAGAGGAACTGACCCGCGAGCCACGGATCGGCACGGCGCGCTTTGCGACTGTCACCACCGACGACATGGCGGTTGTGATCGATGCGAAAACCGTGCGTTCCCCTGCAAACCCGCAACCGGGTGACCCTGTGCGCCTGATGCTGGAAGACCCTGATGGTGTTGCGGAATTCGGCATTGACAGTCAGGTTCTGTTCCGGTCGGATCATGGGCAACTGGACCAGATGACCAACCTGCTGACCATGACAGGCGCGGTGCAGCTGCAAGATGAAAACGGCTATGTCGTGAATATGGAAATGCTGGAAGCCTTCATGGACAGGTCCCGACTGGAAGGGACAGGTGGCATTCACGGGCATGGCCCCCCCGGCGAAATCACGTCGCAATCACTGACAATTACACCACTGCAAAGCGGTGAAAACGGTTATCTGCTTGATTTCATCGGTGATGTCAGGCTTCTATACATCCCGACAGAGTGAAGGAGCAGGCATAGTGCAACAACACAGGATACTGGCTTTCGTCCTAGGGGTTGGACTTGCCCTGACCATGCATACCGGACAGCTGCTTGCGCAGGGAACCGGCCTGAATTTTTCGGGGTTACAAAACGTGCGTGGCCTGCCAGTCGAAATTACGTCGGACAACCTGCAAGTCAACAACCAGACGGGCGAGACAATATTTACCGGCAATGCCGTTCTGGGTCAGGGCGATATGCGGCTGGCGGCGCCCGAAATCAGGATCATTTACGACGCCGCAGGCGACAACCGCATCGAACGGCTGGAAGCCTATGGCGGGGTTACGCTGGTGACCGCAGAAGAAGCCGCAGAAGGCGAAACCGCCGTTTATGAGGTGGCTGCGGGAACAGTGCGCATGCAAGGTTCGGTCCTGTTGACGCAGGGGCCGAATATCCTGTCCGGTGACCGGCTTTTCGTGGATCTGGAAACGGAACAGGGCCGCATGGAAGGGCGCGTGCGCACCCTGATCCAGACCAACCCCTGATGCCTGAATGAGTGTTGAACCGAAATCTGCTGATATGGCGTCCCCTTTGGCTGCTGCGCCAGACAAGGGCAAGATGCTTGAAATAACCCATCTTCAGAAACGCTATGGCAAGCGCGTCATCATCAAGGACGTTTCGCTGACCTTGCGCCCTGGCGAGGTGGTGGCCTTGCTTGGCCCGAACGGCTGCGGCAAGACCACCTGTTTCTATTGCATCGCCGGTATCGTGAAGCACGAAGGCGGCGCGGTCCATATTGACGGGCAGAACGCGACCGGCCTGCCCCTGTTCCGGCGCGCGCGTCTGGGGCTGGGGTATCTGCCGCAGGAAATGTCAATCTTCCGCGGGCTGAGTGTTGCACAGAACATCATGTCAGTGCTTGAACTGCGAGAGGCCGACTCTCGGCGGCGGCGCGACCGGCTGGAAGATTTGTTGCAGGAATTTTCCATCGAGCATCTGCGCGACCAGCCTGCGCTTGCGTTGTCGGGCGGGGAACGGCGGCGGGCGGAAATCGCGCGTGCGCTGGCTGCAAACCCGCGCTATGTGCTGCTGGACGAACCCTTCGCCGGGGTTGACCCGATTGCCGTGGGCGAGATTCGCGCCCTTGTCGCTGATCTGAAAACGCGGGGTCTGGGCGTGTTGATCACCGACCACAATGTCCGCGAGACGCTGGCAATCGTCGACCGCGCCTATATCCTGCATGATGGCGGCGTGTTGAAAAGCGGCACCCCCGAAGAAGT
Organism: Roseinatronobacter sp.; assembly: GCF_051859525.1. Taxonomy (NCBI): domain Bacteria; kingdom Pseudomonadati; phylum Pseudomonadota; class Alphaproteobacteria; order Rhodobacterales; family Paracoccaceae; genus Roseinatronobacter; species Roseinatronobacter sp. Next base: position 92,802 of record NZ_JBHYFM010000006.1, read on the forward strand.
TGTGGCCGATGAAGACGTGCGTCGCGTCTATCTGGGGTCCGAGTTCAGACTGGACTGAATGCGGCCTGCCGCCGGTCGCGGGGACATGTTGTGCGAAAGCATTGACAAGTCACCCTGATTAAGCGCCAAATGGGGAAAACAGGCAATCCGCCGCGAACGGGCACTGGCGAAATCCCATTCCCGTTCATGGTGCGAAAAGCGCGTAGATTACCCCGCGGGACAGGCCCGCCTGCCCCGCTATTTCAGCAAGGAGAGGCGCATGCGCTATCAGATTAGTGGCAGACATATTGAGATCGGAGAGGCCCTTCAAACCCATGTGAAGGCGGAATTGGGCGAGTTGGTCGAGAAATACCAGCAGCGGCCCACCGAAGCAGTTGTCGTATTTTCCAAGGATGCCCATCTGTTTGTATGCGAAGCAACATTTCATCTGTCCACCGGATTGACAGCACAAGCAAAAGCGCAAGCAACTGAAATTTATGCCGCTTTTGAGGCGTGCCGCGAAAAGCTGGACAAGCAGCTGCGTCGTTACAAGCGCCGCTTGAAGGACCACCACCGCGATCGCACAAGTCCGGTTGAATTTGCCGGCGCACCCTCGTATATCCTCGCTTCAGATGAAGACGAAGGCGCGGTCGAAGCCGACTCGCTTCAACCGATTATCATTGCCGAGATGGAAACACGCATTCCATCTTGTTCCGCAGGGGAAGCCGTTATGCAGATGGAATTGTCGCATACCAACGTATTGGTGTTTCACAATGAACGGCATGGCGGGCTGAATGTCGTTTACCGCCGCGAAGACGGCAATATCGGCTGGATCGACCCCCAGAATTAACCCCCAGTTTCCGTAAACACCGCGCCTGACAACGGTGTCGGGCGCGGCTTTATTTTGACGGAGCAAGACCGATGGACATGTCGACCCTGCTATCACCTGGTGCCGTTCGTGCGCTTGGGTCCACCACCAGCAAGAAGCGCCTATTGCAGACTCTGGGCGATGTTGCCAAATCTGTTTACGGAATAGATGCCGATCTGGCGATCGAGGCCTTGCAGGAACGCGAAAGTCTGGGGCCGACCGGCGTTGGCCATGGTGTCGCCCTGCCCCATGCCCGCCTTGAAGGGCTGGACCGTGTGGTCGGGGTTTTCCTGCGCCTTGGAAAACCGCTTGATTACGCATCCGTTGACAAGGTGCCGGTCGATCTGGTCTTTGCGCTGTTCGCGCCACGATCAGCCGGGGTGGAACACCTGAAGGCGCTGGCCTTCGTGTCGCGCACCTTGCGCAACCCCGATATATGCAACCAGTTGCGTTCAAATGACGACACGTCGAAACTGTTTGAAATCCTGAACAGTGACAAGTCAATCAAAGCCGCATAGGCCGCGCCGACACATGACAGTGTTGCGGGGCAGCTATTGCGCAGCGTTGTCGCGCCAGTCGCCATACCCAAGCCGCGCATAATCTTCGGCATAGGCCGCGCGGCCCAATGCCTCCAGCTCGGGGTCATAGATGCTGGACAGCGTAAGCCTGTTGTAACGCTGTGGCGGGTCATAGGGCGGCAGCGCACGGCCAAAGCTGTGCCCAAGCAGCGGCAATGCTGCGGACAATGCATCTTCGCGCACCACATGCCGGATTGGCCCGCGCGACGCAATATCGGCGATCAGCGCAGATTGGGGTGCCCAGGCCGGATGCGTGACCATTCCGGTCTGCCCGTTCAGATTGGCATGCACAAAGCGCAGGAATGCCGCGAAGCCGCGCCTGTGGTCCTCGGGGCGATAGTCCTCTGGCGGGGTGCCCTTCTCGGGCAATGTCACGTCATAGATGCGTGCAATGAACTGACGCACATTTTCACGCGCGCCATGCAGCACCTGACGCCGGAACACGTCATGTGCGCGGTCAAGCGGGTGGCGGATCACGCTGAAGGATGAATGGCCTGGATTGTCGCGCAGCCAGTCCCGCCAGCTTTCGGGACTGAAATCACGCATCAAATCAGCGCGGGTTGCACCGTCAATTTGCGCCATCCAGTCCAGAATATCGCCATCCTGCCCGCCCGTTAACGGCGCATAGACCAAAGGCAGGGTCCGGCATGCGCTATAGGCCCAGACCATACCGCCGCGCGCCGGATCAAAGCAGGGGGTGCGCGACAGGTTGAAATGATCCAGACGCGCCATGCCGTCGCGCACAGCGTCAAAATTTGTCAGCTTCTGTTCCAGTGGCTCGGGGTTCTGCCGCTTGAGTTTGGTCGAGGTTTTCTCAATCCGTGCCGCGATCCCCAGCCATTTCGCCAGCCCGTTCAATACCTCAAGATCATTGGCATCATCATAGGCAATATAAAACGCGGACTGGCCGCCGGTTTGCAACATACGCTGCAAGCGCAACTGGAATGCCTGCAACTGTGTCACATGGTTTTCAAATTCGACCGGATCGAAACGCACCTGTGCACTGCGTTTGGTTTTCACATCGCCCAGTTTCCATTGCTGGGTTGTCTGGGCAATTTTCAAGGAAACATAGCTGTCCATCGGATTGCGCGTCAGGATGATTTTGGCGCAGCGCGGGTCCTCCATGATCGTATGAAGGATGCGCGGATCATGGTCGTGGAAATATCGGAATCCTGCCAAGCCGTCTTGCATACGAATGGCGTCCAGCAAGGCAAAAGGGTTCAGATCGCGCTGTTTCTGGGTGACACCCAACATCTCGTCACAGCCCTGATGCCCGATAAAGGCAGGGTTGAACATTTCGCCAAGGCAGTTCAGCCCGTCAAACTCGTTCAGGTTTGATTCCAACAAATTGGACCCTGTGCGCATTTCGGCGAATAGGACGAAATAGGTGACTTCCTGATGTGCTGCCATGCCGTTTCCCTGCGCCGTAGCGGTTACCGCTTGTAATCCTGTAACAATACCGGCGGCAATCCCAGATTTCGCAACTGGGCCAAATACTCCTCGAACCCGTCAAGGGGGCGCGATTGCGGCATATCCGCGTCCGAAAACCGTACATCAGGGAAGGCCGCGCGGACGGTCTGGGACAACAATTCCTGTGGTGATTGCAGGAATTCCGCCAAGGTCCAGACCCTGATATCTGCCGATGTCCATTTCGATTGCAGGATAGAAATAAATTCCTGCTCTCGTCGTTGAAGCCAGCCGATATGGCCCAACACATCATCAACCTTATATTCACCGCGAAACAATGGCAAAATGAAGCAGCCGCTGATTACAGAAATCTGCGCATTGCGATCGGTGGCCATGAACCAGTTCAGTTCGGAATTCATATTGTCACGGCTGTTATAGGAAAAACACTGCCGTTCCCCGCGCGTGGCCCAAATCAGGTTTGCCAGAAACATACGCGGGTTATAATCGCGCAATGCGGCCGAATTGCTGATCGCACCGTGATAGACGGTTGCACCGCCGTGAAACTCTGCCTTTTCGGGGGCGAACAAGTGGCCATGCACCCGACAATTCGTGATATTGCCCAACCAGAAATCGAAATTCCCGAACAGTTGCTGAAACCCGCAAAACACCGAATAAGGTGCCGCTGTCTTGGAGTTTACACTGTTTTCCAACGGAAAGCGGCTTTGCATATACAGCCCTGCGCGCCCTTCGGTGCGCTGCTTGGCTGCCAGTTCGAAATAGCGGTCGATCTTGGCAGGTTGCGGATCAATCGGCGCTTCGCGTGTGGTATGATCTGACAGGAAGAAATCATATAGCCTGTGTGCATCCGGCCATATTTTGCGCGCGACGAAACAATCGGACCGCCGCAGAAGTTGCAGATGATCGTCATAGAACAGATTGGGCCTACCGTTGCGGTCGAATTTTACCAATGTCAACGACCGGCTTTCGATGCGGTCCGACACAATGCGCACCATTGTCTGGAAATAGCTTTCGTCGGGGATCCATGTACGCTTGAAATACCTGTCATAGCGCGCGCGCTTGGGATGGGCCAGAATGCCCTGCAATGTCTTGCGCGACAGGCACCACCACTGCGACCCCATATGCGGCTGAAGCGGGCGCGGCACTTCGCGGCGTATCCCGAAACGGCGCTGCAGGTCGACCAACAGGTCAAACGCGCGTTTCTGCCGCTTCCACGATAGCGGGAAATGCAGCGTGAAGCGTTCTTCGGACAGCCCGCCCTTGATCCAAGGGGCATGCCCGATGGACACGGATTCAATGAAATCCACATCGCGGCGCTGCGCCAGCCAGTCGGTCATTTCGGACACAGGACGCAGTGGAATACACGCGCCAGACGTCAGCAACACATGCTCGACCTGTTCAAACTCTGCCAGCATCTGTTCGGCGGCGGCCTGCGTGGCGGCCACAATCGGCCATGTGCCCCATTCACAGCGAAACCTGGTGCTGAAACGCAATAACGGATGGGTGCCCAGATCCTTGCGAAATGCCTCCATCTGGTCTGCACCCACGGCGCGGTCAACATGAATGACCACCGGACAATTCGCATCCAGCCAGAAGCGTGCAACCTGTGCCGCACGATGCAGGGCCGTATGGCACAGCATCACAACCCCCAATGGCGCTGTTTGCGTGCGCGCGTCGGTGCTCATGCCCAGTCTCCTTTCGACATCAGGCCAAGGATTTCAAGCTGGCGCCAGTTGATATACTCGGTCGAAAAACTGCACCACAGATCCCCTTGATCCTGCAACCCCCTGTCATAGGCGATATATTCCCGACTGCCTGCGTAATGCTGGCCGCGCCTCAACTCCTCTCGGGCTTTGGCGACGATGGTGTCCAGAAATTTGGCATGCATCAGCACACCTGACGCCTGTTCGCCGCCGCCGTCATCATAAACCTTGTTCAGCCCGCGCGGCAGCAGCATATGCGTGGAACTGACATAGGCGTATTTGCGCGACCAGTGCACAAGCGGCGTCTTGTTCAGCGCAGGCGCCTGCTCGGGACTGTCCCCGTGAAAGGCACGCGCGCGCACCCCACCCTGAATCCACAGGTTTTGCAGCTTCGCATTGCGTTTCAGCGAATAATTGCAGGCATCAAACCAGCGCGCAATCTCGAACGGGTTCTGGCCACTGACATAGGGATGTGCGGTCACCGGCCCTTTGGGATACATGTCCAGTAGCATGGCCGAAAATGATTTCCGCCCCTGACTCTCCAGCCAGTCGGTCAGCGCATGCAGCGGGCGCGTGTCGCAAAACGGATAGACCAGAAACTCATCCACATCGACCACCAAGGTCCAATGCCCCGCCCCGTAACGCCATTGAAGGTGGTTCAGCCAGTCCACCCCGAAACACGACGCCTTGTAACTGGCCCCCGTCACCCAAAGCGAGACATCCTTCTGCGCTTCCAGATACTCGGTCGTTCCGTCATCGGATGCGTTATCGACCATCAGGAAATGCCCGACACCCTGCGCGCGGTAATAGTCCAGAAAATAGGGCAGTCGCACCAGTTCGTTGCGCAAGGTGGTGAATGCCAGAATGTCACCGGACCTGATGGCGGCCGTACGGTTCACACGGGATTTCAGTTCAAGGCTTTTACGCAAGGCCCGCATCAGTTTTGCCTGACGCTGTGCGCGTAATCTAAGCTGCGCCCGAATTGCCTTCATTCTTCACACTCATAAAACACGCGCCGGACACCTGAAATACCTGTGGGTGCCAGACTTCTGATTTTGGCCCAGCTTTGCCCAATGGCAGCAAGACATGCAATATTTCTTCTGGCGTCCCACGACTTTAATACGGACCCGTGACCAATCAGGACCAGCCCCCCCGCGAAACAAGGCCCAGTTGTTCCAGTTGCTGCCAGTTTGCAAAACGGGTGGACTGCTTGCACCACAAGACAGGGGCCTGTGCCACAGCATCATAGTAATTGTCAAATACCGCAGCATTCCCGAAATGTTGCGCGCGCGCTTTCTCGATCAGGGATTTCTCGACAATCGTGTCCAGAAATTTCGTATGCAGCAACGCCCCGGCAATCCCCTCGCCGCCCGTGCGGTCATAGACACGGTTCAATGCGCGCGGCAGGATCGAATGGGTCGAATTGACCCAGGCGTTATGCCAGCTCCATTTCACCAGCGGCAGTTTGGTCAGCGTGGGCGCGCGGTTTGGCGTGTCCTTGAAGAAGTATCGCGCCCGCACACCGCCCTGTATCAACAGACAATCCAGCAGCGGTTTATGCGTGATGACATAATTGCCCGCATCAAACCAGTTCAGCACCTGCAACGGGTCCGTGCCCGGCGGAACAGGCTGCGCCCCCAACGGGCCTTGGGGGTACAGGTCCAGCATCATCGCGGGCATGCTGTGCTGGCCATTTCCGTCAAGCCAGTCCGTCAACGCTGGCAGGGGGCGGGTTTCCCAATAGGGGTAAATCAGCAATTCATCCGCATCAGCCACCACGCACCAGCGCCCAGAGCCGTAGCGCAGCATCAATGCGTTTATCCAGTCCATGCCGAATCGCGACTGTTTGTAGCTTGCCGCACTGGTCCAGACCGAACAATCCCGCTGATCCAGCAACAGCTGCCGCGTGCCATCGGTGCTGTCATTGTCGATAAACAGGAAATGCCCGACCCCCAATTGCCGATAATGCTTCAGGAACCAGTCGATACGTTCGCGTTCATTGCGAAGGGTACAGAACAGCAAGATATCCTGTCGTGCCCATGTACCCAGTTTCAGCCTGCGCAATTCGCGTGCCTTCGCAATGGCGCGCGCGCGCAGGCGCCGCCGTTTCCAGCGCATGCGAAAATCGAACCAGCGATCTTGTGACAACGGAAGCGGGTCAAGCATGGGTCAGTCATGCCACAGTTCCGGCGCAAGGCAAGGCCAAACAGGGGTTTGGCCTGAATCTGCCTTCCACACTTGGATAAAGCCCGCGCCATCGGTGGGTCGGGATGTGCCGATCCGGCGTTGGCGAAGTTCACTTTATGAAGGAGGCATATTCGGACTTTCAAGGCTGGGCCGGCCATCAGCCAAATCGGCAGGCCGCGGAACGGCCCGCCGATGGCGTGGGCCACCTGCGGCCTTGTCCCGCACTTGGAGGCAATGCCGCAACGCCTCCATCAAGCCAGAACAGCGCCTGTATTATTGCGCGGCCTGACGATGCGCCATCATATCGGTCAGGAATTCGTCCAACTCGTCGCGCAGTTCTGCACGCGCCAGCCCGAATGCGACAGTGGCTTGCAGGAAACCCGCCTTGGACCCGCAATCATAGCGCTGCCCCTCGAAGCGGAAACCATAGACATTGCGCTTCTCGGCAATCTCACGCGCAATCGCGTCGGTCAGCTGGATTTCCCCGCCGACACCCGGTTTGATCTGGTCAAGGTGACGCATGACATCCGGTGACAACACATAGCGCCCGATTGCTGCCAGATTGGACGGCTGCGTGCCCGGGGCGGGTTTTTCAACCATGCCCGACATTGGCAGGATCGGCCCGATTGCCGGCGGCACATCCATAATGCCATAGCTGGATGCCTTGTCCGGCGCCACTTCCATCGCGGCAATCATATTGCCGCCGGTCTGCGCGTAAGCTTCAACCATCTGCTGCAAGCAGGGTTTGTCGGCTGCAATCACATCATCGGGCAGAAGCACCGCAAAGGGTTCATCCCCGACCAGATGACGCGCGCACCAGACAGCGTGCCCCAGCCCAAGCGCCTGATGCTGGCGCACATAGGCGATTGCGCCGCTATCCATATTCGTGGCCTGCAAGGTTTCCAGAAGTTCGGTTTTTCCTTTGGCCCTAAGCGAGTTTTCCAGTTCCGGCGCGTGATCGAAATAATCTTCCAAGGCGCCCTTGCCACGCGATGTGACAAAAATGAATTCGGTAATGCCCGCAGCGCGCGCCTCGTCAATGGCGTATTGAATCAACGGCCGGTCAACCAGCGTCATGATTTCCTTTGGCACCGATTTTGTTGCCGGAAGAAACCGTGTGCCCATGCCTGCTACGGGGAAAACTGCCTTTGTAACCTTGCGCTTCATCTGTCGCTCCATTCTCTGTTGGACCTGTCTTTGGTTAACGAATGGTAAACAGGGAAATTACGGCAGGTTTTGGGTCAATTCAGGCTGCGGCGTGGCAATAACAGGGTATTTTCGCAGTTTGCGAATATCGCAGACGAAAATTCAACCTTTCAACAAATCGACTGTCGCACTGGCGGCAATGAAGAAGGGGTTCTCGAATCCGGACTTGCCATAGCTCAGCACCTGATGATCGGCAAATGTCACAACCCTGCCGCCTGCCCCGCGCAACACCGCATCGCCTGCGGCGGTGTCCCATTCCATCGTGCGCCCAAGGCGCGGATACAGATCCGCCTCGCCTGATGCGACAAGGCAGAATTTCAACGACGACCCCGCGCTGCACAGATCGGCAACATTGTATTGACCGATATAGTCATTCGTCGCCTGATCGCGGTGCGATTTCGAGGCCACAACCAGAAGCGCGGACATATCCGCATCGCGCAGCCGCAGCGTATGCAACACCCCTTGGGTGTCCGCGGCGAAAGGTCCAACCTCCTCCACGCTGTGCCCGTCAGCGCAGGTGTAGAACATGCGCCCCTTGGCAGGGGCATAGACAACACCGCGCAGGGGCACGCCATCCTCGACATAGGCGATATTTACAGTGAAATCGCCACGGCGGTTGATGAATTCCTTGGTGCCGTCCAGCGGGTCCACAATGATAAAGCGCGTGGCACTGGTTGCATGGCTGCTGGCCTGTTCTTCGGTGACAACCGCGATATCCGGAAACGCGCGCGCCAGACCAGCCGAAATAACGGCGTCCGCCGCTTCATCGGCTTCCGTGACCGGACTATCATCGGATTTGCTGCGGATCTCGAAATCGGGTTGATTGTAAATCTGCATGATCACTTCGCCCGCCTGCAAAGCAAGCGCGCGGAACTCAGTTTCAATTTTATGAAAATCAACCGATGACATTTATCTGATCCTTTGTTATGCGCCACGGGTCTGGCAAGCAATCGGACCGATTGCAAGGATGATTGCCCAAATCCCTGTTTCACGTTAGACTTGCGCCTATAATTTGTCACATTCCGGTCCAGTCCAGAAGCAACGAGCGCAGAAATGTATTCACCACCCGGCCGCAACTCGATCTGGGCGCAGTTCTTTACAACCCTGAATCTGATCTTCAATCAGGGTGTCCGGAATGTTCGCAAAAGCCATGGCAATGCCATCATCGGGCTTTTGCTGAATATTGCCCAAACCGTGATCCTTGTGGCCGTATTCATGGCCATTTTCCTGTTTGCGGGTATGCGCGCCATGGCCGTGCGCGGCGATGTGCTGCTGTATCTGATGACGGGCGTGTTCATGTTCATGGCCCATGTCAAGGTCATCGGTGCAGTCGCCAGCGCCGAGGGGCCGGCATCGCAGATGATGAAACACCGCCCCATGAACCCCATTGTCGCCATTGGCGGGGCGGCACTGGCGGAATTGTATATTCAGGTTGTGACTGTGGTGATGCTGCTGTTTTTGTATCACGCCCTCTGGACCCCGCTGACCATTTACCAGCCGATCCAGACATTCGCCATTTTCCTGACTGTCTGGTTTGCGGGGCTGGCCATTGGGGTGATCCTGTATGCCATCAAGCCATGGTTCCCCAGCGCCAGCAAACTGATCACCATGTTCTACACCCGTCTGAACATGGTTGCATCAGGCAAGTTTTTTCTGGCCAATTCACTGCCGGAAAACGTGCTGGTCTATTTCATGTGGAACCCGCTATTCCATGCCATTGACCAGGCGCGCGGGTTTGCGTTCATCAACTACAACCCGATGCACACCTGGGTCTATTATCCGCTGGTATTCGGGCTGGCGGCGCTGGTTCTGGGCCTGTTGGGCGAGTTTTACACCAGATCACGCGTGTCCATGAGCTGGTCGGCAAAACACTGACACCATAAACCCCAGCGCAGCGCACCGCCGCGTCAGACGGATGCAATCTCGGCCAGAATTGCGCGGGCCGCGCTTGCGGGGTCCTGTGCCTGCCAGATGGGGCGACCCACGACGATATGATCCGCCCCTTCGGCCAGCGCGCGGGCCGGTGTGGCAACCCGTTTCTGGTCGCCAAGCGCGGCACCTGCGGGCCGCACACCGGGTGTGACAATCAGCTTGCCCTGCGCCTCGTTCAGGGCACGAATTGCGGCGGCCTCATTCGGGCTGGCGATAACCCCGTCCGCACCGGCGTCCAACGCGCGTGCGGCGCGTTCCAGCGTAATCTGTGCAATATCACCGGGCAGGATCATGCCATCATCCAGATCGCGCCGGTCCAGCGATGTCAGAACACTCACCCCCAGAATTTTCAGGTTGGACCCGCGCGCCCCCTCTCGGGCAGCGCGCACGACATGCGGGTCGCCATGCACCGTCAGGAAATCCAGATCATATTGGGCAATGCCGCGCACGGCGGCCTCGACAGTGGCACCAATATCAAAGAATTTCATGTCCAGAAAAATGCGCTTGCCGTGCTCCTGCTTCAGTTCATTGGCAAGCGCAAGCCCCCCGCCTGTCAACATGCCCAGCCCGATCTTGTAGAAGCTGACCGTGTCGCCCAACTGGCGCGCCAGTTCCAGTCCGGCAAGTGCATTGGGCACATCAAGCGCAACAATCAGGCGGTCATCGCAGGACAGTGTCATGGGGCGGGATCCTTTCACAGGGCTTGGGGTTGACCGGACCTAGCGGATTGCCCCGCCCGCGACAAGAGAGTGTCGCGCAGGGACAAACGCGCACAGCGTCTTTCGGATCACTCGAAGAAACTGCGCAATGTGTCGCTAAGCATCATCGTGATCAGTTGCTGCGTGACATATCCCGTCACCTCCAGATCGAAATGGGCCTGCGCCTGTTCGATCGCCTGTCGCGACTGGGCATCGAATGCGCCATCTGTTGCGCCCGGATCGAACCCCATACGCGCCAGCCGCTGTTCGATCAGCACCCGCGTTGGTCCGGTAAGTCCCAGCGCATCCTCGACCGCACGGGCATTGGCCTGTGCCTGATCACCGTCATCCGTGTCTGTCGGGGGATCAAGCTCGTCAATGCGCGCCAGCGCTTGTGCGGTAAACGCGCCTTCCGGCCACGCAACAAGATAGCTTTCATAGGCATCGACAGTGTCACGCCTGCGCGCCTGTTCCCACGCGGCGCGGTCCTGCCGTTGGCGTTGGGTGCTTTCCATCTGCTCCAGACGCTCGCGCGCCAGTCCCGCGAAGATACCTTGCGGATACCGGTCCAGATAGCTGCGCAATCCCGCCTCGTCCGCGCCTGCGCCGGTCGCATTCCAGAACTCGCGGTCGGCGCGCTCGGCCGCATCGCGCCGCGCGCGTTCCTCGGCCTCCTGTTCGGCTGTGCGGCGTATCGCATGGGCTGCAAGCTGCATGACCTGTTCGCGGGTCAGGAACCCCGTGTCGTCCAGATCATTGCCACGTTGCCAGCCGCGTATGGCCCCGCGCGTGCCCGGCCCGAATATTCCGTCAATTCCGCGCGTGTCAAACCCCATCGTGGTCAGATCACGCTGGATCGCGCGGCGTTCATCGCGCGTCAGGGCCAGATTTTCCTCTATGCGTTCGGGGGTGTTGCGCAAACGGTCAATGGCACCGCGTGCGGCCTGCGCATTCAAACCGTTGGGAAAGCGGTCCAGATAGGTTTGATAGGCCGCCTCGGTATCCTCGTGCTGCGCATCCGCCCAAGCCTGACGATCCGCGCGCGCCATGGGCGCAAATCCGGCGGGCAGGAAGGGCACGAGCGGCGAAATCGTCCCTTCGCCATTCAGGCCGCGCGTCTGGTCCACGACATCGGACAACACCGCACCGGGGCGCAGAATGGCCCGCGCGCCCTGAACAACCTGCGGCACCGGACCACGCACCACGCCAACCCCCTGCGGCACCAGAAGGCGCGGCGGCAGCCCGCCATCCAAGCCCCCGCCGTAGCGCCCCCGCGACAGGTCCGCACCCGCAAGCCAGATTTGTGCCGCATCAGACGCGCCGCTTGCGATTTCCATGATCACATCCAGCCGCAACCCCGCCGCGTCAGCCAGTGCCAGACCCGGTTCATCGGCATCCACACCCAAAAACCACGCGCCACTGCGTGAATGCACGAAATGACCAGCAAGCACCACAATCACACGCTCCGCCCCATCGCGGCGCAACTGCGCAAAACTGCCCGCCAGCTGGGCGCGCATTTCCTCGGTCGTCAGGTTTCGTCCGGACACCACCTGAAACCCCGCGGTTTCAAGTGTCGCGGTCAGGTCCAGCACCTGTTCGGCACCACGCAGATCAGGCGCATGGTCATAGCTGTCATTCGCAATCACCAGCGCCAGCCCGCCTGCATGCAGCGGTTTGACCAGAAACAACGCGACCAGAACCAGAAAACCCAAGCGCATGGTGACACCCCCTATGTTGACACGCGTGCCGGGGGTGTCAGTCGTAGCGGCGCAAATCCTCGATCACCAGCCCGTCATTGGGCAACGATCCGGGCGGCACCAGTTCCACCTTCCCCCTAAGCTTCAGGGTAGACAGCACACTCGTTTCATACAATGCCGGATTTGACGCGCGTGTTTCAATCTGCACCGTCATCACGTCATTTTCACCATGGCGGGTGGCAACAACCCGCGCGCGGTGTATTTCGTCATGCTGGGCCACAAGGGCCGCAACCTGTTCGGGGCGCACGAACATGCCCTTGATCTTGGTCGTCTGGTCGGCACGCCCCATCCAGCCCTTGATGCGCATATTGCTGCGCCCGCAAGCGCTTTGTCCCGGCAGCACCGCACTAAGATCACCCGTGGCGAAGCGAATCAACGGGTAATCGGTGTTCAGAGTGGTCACCAGAATTTCGCCCACCTCGCCCTCGGGGACCGGATCGCCGGTTCCGGGGCGCACAATCTCGACGATCACGCCTTCATCCACGACCATGCCGTCCATGGCATCCGTCTCATAGGCGACATTGCCAAGATCGGCAGTTGCATAGCACTGCCGGCAGGTGATGCCGCGCGCTGCGTAAAAATCGCGCAAGGACGGAAACAGCGCGCCGCCGCCCACAACGGCCTTGGTGATGGACAAGGAAATTCCCATCTCGTCGGCCTTGTCCAGAATGATTTTCAGGAAATCCGGCGTTCCCGCATAGGCCGTTGTGCCGATATCGCGCGCGGCAATGACCTGCAATTCGGTCTGGCCGGTTCCCGCTGGCACTACTGTGGCCCCCACCGCACGCGCGGCGTTTTCAAACATCATGCCCGCAGGCACCAGATGATAGGAGAAGCAGTTCTGCACAATATCACCACGCCCGACCCCGCTGGCATGCAAGAAACGCCCCAGACGCCACCAATCAGGCGACACGCGGCCGGGCTCGTAAATCGGGCCGGGGGATTGAAATACATGCTCGAACGTGGCGGGACCACCTGCCATAAGCCCGCCAAATGGCGGGTTTGCGGCCTGCGCACCCGTCAGGTCGGATTTGCGCAGCACCGGCAGCCGCGCCAGACTGGCGCGGTCCGTGATCTGGCCCGCATCCACCTTGCCCAGATGTGCGGCCATTGCAGGGGCCTTCAACGCGGCTGCAACCACCTTCGGCAGCGCAATGGCGTAATCAGCGCAACGCGCATCCTGTGATCGGGTTTCCAACGGGTCGAACGGGGTCATGGCTGTGCCTTTTGGGGGTGTCAGGACATTGGACAAAGTGCTGGCGCTCACGGGTCAGGCCAGCCAGCGTTTGCGACGGCGATAGCTGCGCACGTCGCGGAAACTCTTGCGGCCCTTGTCGGACATGCCCAGATAGAATTCCTTTACATCCGGATTTTCGCGCAGTTCCTGCGCATTGCCTTCCATCACGATACGCCCGTTTTCCATGATGAAACCGGTATGCGCATAGCGCAGCGCAACATTCGTGTTCTGTTCGGCCAGCAAAAACGTGACACCCTGTTCGCGGTTCAGACGTGCGACAATTTCAAAAATCTGTTCCACCAGTTGCGGGGCCAGCCCCATGGACGGTTCATCCAGCAAGATCATGGACGGGCGCGACATCAAGGCGCGGCCAATCGCTGTCATCTGCTGTTCGCCGCCTGATGTATAGCCGGCCTGCGATTTGCGGCGTTCCTTCAGGCGCGGGAAATATTCATACACAAGGTCCAGTTCCGCAGCCACTGCACCGCGCCCGTCTGTGCGGGTATAGGCACCGGTCAGCAGGTTTTCCTCAACAGTCAGATGCTCGAAACAATGGCGGCCTTCCATCACCTGCACGACGCCGGATTTCACCAGATCGGCAGGGTCCAGCCCGACGACATTGCGCCCCTCATACAGGATACTGCCCTTGGTGACTTCGCCCCGTTCGGAATGGATCAGGTTTGAAATCGCCTTCAATGTGGTCGATTTGCCTGCGCCATTGCCGCCCAGAATGGCCGTTATCCCGCCCTTGGGCACATCCAGACTGACACCTTTCAGCGCCAGAATGACATGGTTGTAAAGCACTTCGATATTGTTGACTTCCAGAAGGGTCGTCTGCGTGGGGCTTGCATCAAGCATGGCATTGGGCCTTCGCGTTCGGGTGGGGGGTGCGGCCCCGGATCAGGTCCGGGACCGCTGTTGTGCTTAGTTCAGGCAAGCGGGGCTGAGGTTGTTTTCAGCCGCATAGGCAAGACTGTCTTCCATGGCCATTTCCATGATCAGATCGCGATCCGGCTCGATCCAGTCGGTGATCAGGTTCCATTCACCGGCTTCCGCGTCCCATTGCTGGATCATCGCGGCACCCGAACCACCATGGTTTTCACATGCCACCGAGAAGGCAGGCCCGAAATTCGGCAGGCCAAGCTCGGCCATCAGCTCCTCGGTGATTTCCAGATTGGCCATGCCGTCGCGCATCATTGCGGGCGTGATTGCCGCAACGCCGTGGATTTCCTGCGCCTTCTTCGCGGCCTCGACCGCCAGCATGGCGGCATACATACCGCGCGAATACAGCACAGTGCCCACTTCATCGCCTGTGCCTGCATATTTGCCGGTGTCGATGACATATTGCTGCATGTCTTCATAGATCGGGTAATCCATGCCGGTGCCATGCATTGCAAGCGCCTTGTAGCCATGTGCGCCGGACCCTACAGGACGCACATCCTGCTGGGAACCGGACCACCATACGCCAATGAAGTTCTCCATCGGGAAACGGATATTCGCGGCTTCCTGAATGGCGGTCGGGTTCATCACCCCCCAGCCCCACATGACAACATAATCGGGCCGTTCACGCCGGATCTGCAACCACTGGCTGCCCTGTTCCTGACCGGGGCTGTCTACACCGATGGTCACCAGTTCATAGCCGTGGGTTTCGCCAAGCCGCGTCAATGTGGGGATGGGTTCGCGCCCATAGGCCGAGTTGTGATACAGAAGCGCGATCTTCTTGCCTTCAAGGCTGCCATCGTTTTCATCCAGCAGATAGTTGATGATCACGCTGGCCCCGTCCCAGTAGTTCGCGGGGTAGTTGAAGGTCCAGTTGAACACCTCGCCATTCACGGCGGATGTGCGCCCGTAGCCCATGGTGTGCATGGGAATGCCGTCTTCCATCGTGCGCGGGATCAGCTGATAGGTGATGCCCGTAGACAGCGGCTGCAACACCAGCGGGTTGTCATTGCGGATGGACTGGTAGCATTCGACCCCGCGTTCGGTGTTATACGCGGTTTCGCATTCGGTCTGGCGGATGGGCACACCACCGATACCGCCATCACGTTCGTTGATCAGCGTCAGGTAATCGGAATACCCGTCCGCGAAGGGAATGCCCCCGGCCGCGAATGGTCCCGTGCGGTAGCTAAGTGACGGGAAGTGCAGTGTTTCGGCCAAGGTTGGGCCAGCTACTACCATGGTCGCCGCAAGTGTCGCGGCCAGTTTGGTCATCTTCATCGGTTCTCCTCCCATATGGATGACAGTTCCAGAAATCAGCCCGCCCCGATCAGTAAGGGAAGGGCCAAAGGCGCAGTTTCTCTTTTATTGTACGCCACAATGCCGCGATGCCATGCGGCTCCACGATCAGAAAGACGATGATCAGCGCCCCCACGATCATGATTTCCAGATGCGCGGCAAGATCGGTCGGCCAGCCCAATGTGTTGACCAGCAACAGCTTCAGCAGAACCGGCCCGACGATCAGAAAGGCGGCCCCTGCAAATGCCCCGAATATGGACCCCAGCCCGCCAATGATGACCATGAACAGAACTAGGAACGACTTGTCGATGCCAAATGCCTCGCCTGCCTCGGCGGCCCCAAGATAGACGGTGAACAGCAGCGCGCCGGATATGCCCACAAGGAAGCTGGACACCGCAAAGGCCGTCAGTTTGGCAATCAACGGGTTCACCCCGATGATTTCGGCAGCAATGTCCATATCCCGAATGGCCATCCATTTGCGCCCGATGCTGCCGCGTGTCAGGTTGCGCGCCAGCCATGCGCATGCCACCAGAAAACACAGGCAGATCATATACATCGATACAGCCGATGCGCGCGGCCCCGTCACCGGCACCCCGAATACTTCGCGGGTCGGCGCGGAAATCATGCCAGTGGGGGAATAATTGTAGAACCACGCCGTGCGCGTGAACAGCCAGATCAGGAAGAACTGCGCCGCCAATGTGGCCACCGCCAGATAGAACCCCTTGATGCGCAAGGATGGCAGGCCGAACAATACCCCAACACCGGCAGTCACGATGCCCGCGATAATAATCACGAAAATGATGTTCAACTCGGGGAATGCCGTCATCATCTTGTAGCTGGCATAGGCCCCCACTGCCATGAACCCGCCAGTGCCCAGCGACAACTGCCCACAATACCCGATCAGGATGTTCAGCCCCAGGGCCGCAATCGCATAGATCAGGAACGGAACAACAATCGAATTTGCCCAGTAGTCATTGATGATCAGCGGCATCACCAGAAAGGCAAAGCCCAGCAGAACATAGTAGCCATAACGATCGAACTTGATCGGAAAGGTCTGGCTGTCGGCGACATAGCTTGTCTTGTAATCGCCCGCTTCACGGTAAAGCATATCCCTAAACCCTTTCGATAATACGTTCGCCAAACAAGCCCTGTGGCCTGAACAGCAGGAACACCAGCGCCAGCATGTAGGCAAACCAGTTCTCTGTCGCGCCCCCGATGATGGGGTTCATGAAGAAGTCGAACAGTTTCTCGCCCACACCGATGATAAGACCGCCCACGATTGCGCCCGGAATGGATGTGAACCCCCCCAGAATAAGCACCGGCAGCGCCTTCAGGGCGATCAGCGACAGGGAAAACTGCACGCCCGATTTCGACCCCCACATGATGCCTGCAACCAGCGCCACAATCCCCGCGATGGACCAGGTCAGAACCCAGATGAAGCGCAGGCTGATACCCACCGATAGCGCGGCCTGATGGTCGTCAGCCACAGCGCGAAGGGCGCGGCCCTGTTTGGTGTATTGCGAAAATACCGTCAGCACCGCGACCAAAACGGCGGCGATACCTGCCGCCCATATTTCCAGCCGGTCAATGTAGAAGCCATATCCGAACCATGCAAAAGTCGCATCATCAACAGCGCCTGACATGCCCTTGGGCAGACCGACATCCAGCGCCTTGACCTCGGCGCCCCACATGATGTCCCCGAACCCTTCCAGAAAATAGGCCAGACCGATGGTCGCCATGAACAGGATAATCGGTTCCTGATTGATCAGGTGTTTCAGAATGTAGCGTTCGATCAGGATCGCCAGAACAATCATCACCAGCACTGTGGCAGGGATGGCCAGCACCGTGGGCATGTTCCAGCCGAAATGGTGCAGCCTTGTGCCCAGCATGGCGTTGATCAAATGCGAAAACGGTATCTGGCCCGACTGGAATCCCACCAGCGTCAAGGCCGCAAACAGCGCCAGCACACCCTGCGCGAAGTTGAAGATACCGCTGGCCTTGAAGATCAGCACAAAACCAAGCGCCACCAGCGCATACATCACACCGGCTGTCAGCCCGTTCAACGCGGCCTCCAGTGCGAAAAGTAACGTATCAGGCATATCTGCCCCCTCCCCTGCGGTCTGTCGCCTGTTCAGTCATGTGAAACGCCCAGATAGGCGTTGATGACTTCTTGATTGTTGCGCACCTCGTCGGGGGTGCCGTCGCCGATCTTCTTGCCGTAATCCATGACAACCACACGGTCGGACAGGTCCATGACCACGCCCATGTCATGTTCGATCAGCACTGTGGTCGTGCCGAATTCGTCATTCACATCCAGAATAAAGCGGCACATGTCTTCTTTTTCTTCGACATTCATGCCCGCCATGGGTTCATCCAGCAGCAGGATGCTGGGTTCGGCCGCCAGCGCGCGCGCCAGCTCCACCCGTTTTTTCAGCCCGTAGGGCAGGCGCGACACCGGCGTTTTACGGATATGCTGGATTTCCAGAAAATCGATGATCTTTTCGACCTGCTCGCGGTTCTCGGCCTCCTCGCGGGCGGCGCGGCCCCACCAGATGGCTTGCTGGAACATGTTGGCCTTCATGTGGTGCAGGCGCCCTGTCATGATGTTGTCCAGAACGCTCATGCCTTCAAACAGCGCGATATTCTGGAAGGTGCGCGCAATTCCCTGCTGCGCCACCTGATAGGGGCGCATGCGCGGGCGCCTGTAGCCTTTGTAGATGACCTCGCCTTCCTGCGGATGGTAGAATCCGGATATCACGTTCAGCATCGACGATTTGCCCGCGCCGTTGGGGCCGATAATGGCGCGGATCTCCCCCCAGCGAATGTCGAAACTGATGTCCTTGATGGCCACAACACCCCCGAAGCGCAGGGTGATGTTGCGCATTTCCATCGCAACGCCCCCGATCTTGCGCCCGTCTGCGGTGGTGTAGCCCTCGTCTGGATTGGTATCGAGCATCGTTCCCCCCTGCCCGTTCATTCTGCGGCCACTTGTTGCGGTGCGGTGCCGAAAACTCTTGCATCGCGGATTTCCAGCGTGGCCTTCAGTTTACCTTTGCGCCCGTCTTCATAGGTGACTTCGGTTTCGGTATAGATACTGTCCTTCCCGCCATAGAGGGCGTCGATAAGGTCGGCATATTTTTCCTCGACGATGCGGCGGCGCACCTTGCGCGTGCGCGTCATTTCGCCGTCATCCGCGTCAAGTTCCTTGTGCAACACCAAAAAGCGGTGCACCTGACAGCCTGACAGCATCTTGTCCTGCGCCACGCTTTCATTGACCTGTTCCACATGGGCCTGAATTGTGTCCAGCACCGGCTTCAGCCCCGCCAGTTCCTGATAGCTGGAATAGGCGATATTGTTGCGTTCCGCCCAGCTGCCAACAGCGCTAAGGTCGATATTGACGAAAGCCACGCACCTGTCGCGCCCGTTTCCGAAAACCACCGTTTCCAGAATATTCGGAAAGAATTTCAGCTTGTTCTCAACATATTTGGGCGCAAACATACCCCCATCAGCCATTTTGCCCACATCCTTGGCGCGGTCGATAATGCGCAGATGGCCGGAGCCTTCCTCGAAAAAGCCCGCATCACCGGTTGCGACCCATCCTTCGCTGTCTTTGGTGGACGCAGTGCTTTCAGCGTTCTTGTAGTAACTCTCGAACGTGCCGGGAGAGCGGTAGAACACCTCTCCATTCTCGGCGATGCGCACCTCGACACCTGGCGACGGCACACCAACAGTGTCCGAACGCACCTCGCCATCTGGTTGCTGTGTAATGAAAACGCTGGCTTCGGTCTGGCCGTAAAGCTGTTTCAGGTTGATGCCGAGCGCGCGATAGAAATCGAAGATTTCCGGCCCGATCGCCTCGCCCGCGGTATAGGCCACGCGGATGCGGCGCAGGCCAAGCGTATCTTTCAGCGGGCCATAAACCAATGCATGTCCAAGGGCATATTTCAACCGGTCCAGTGCGCCGACCTGCTTGCCGTCCAGCAGTTTGGGGCCGGTATCGCGGGCGAAATCCATGAAATGGTGGAACAGCTTGCGCTTCAGCGGTGACGCATCTTCCATGCGGATCATGACCGTGGTCAGCATGGTTTCAAAAATACGCGGCGGCGCGAAGTAATAAGTCGGTCCAATCTCGCGCAAATCCGTCATCATCGTTTGCGCGGATTCAGGGCAGTTTACGCAAAACCCTGTCCAATACGCCTGCCCGATGGCGAAAATGAAATCGCCCACCCATGCCATGGGCAGATAGGCCAGAATTTCGTCCCCCGGGCGCAGATTGTCGAATTCCGAACTGTTCTTCGATGTGATGATGATGTTGCGATTGCTGAGCACCACGCCCTTGGGCTTGCCGGTGGTGCCCGACGTGTACAGCATCACGCAGGTGCTGTCCCATCCCAGCGCCGCAATGCGCTTGTCCAGTTCCGGTTCCAGCCGTGTTTGCGCCGCGCGCCCTTCGCGCATGACATCTTCCAGCCAGTTCATGTGGCTGTGGTCGTATTTGCGCATGCCGCGCTTGTCCAGATACAGGATTTCATCGATGCAATGCACCGTTTCCTGAACCTCGATCACCTTGTCGACCTGTTCCTGATCACTGCAGACAACGAACCGCGCGCCGCAATGATCCAGCACATAGGCCATCTCCTCGGCGACCGCATCCTGATACAGCGGAACGGGGATCGCGCCTACCGATTGCGCGGCGACCATGGACCAATACAGTGCGGGACGGTTGCGGCCGATTATGGCAACATAATCGCCCTGCTTCATTCCAAGGGCCAGAAACCCCAACGCCATCGCACGGACCTGGTCATTGGTTTCGGACCATGTCCAGCTTTGCCAGATCCCGAACTCCTTCTCGCGATAGGCCATCTGTCTGGCGTATCGTGTGGCGTTGCGTGCCAAAAGCGCAGGAACCGAGCACAGCTCGTCCGGCGCCGTTTTCGGTGATGCTGTGGTGGTCACAGGCAAGCTCCTCCTCAATCCTCTGCCGGAACACTGGCGCAAACAGGCCCCCTCTCCTGCCGGTATGCGCGCGTCGTCCCGAACGTGTGCCGCCATGTGGCGATGCGATTCTTTCCGCAGTTTTGCCCAAACCTTACGAATTGTAACGCCCGATCTTCGGGGCTTCCGAACAGGGAAATGGCAGTCTAGGGTTCGCAAGGGGCAGACCAAGGGGGCGCGCGCATGGCATTGACGGAAAACACCCGCATCAATCTGATGGCTGCGGGCCTGAACATGATCCAGCAGGCCTTGTCCATCTTTGACAGCAACCTGCGGCTGTCGGTCAGCAACCTGCGCTATCAGGAAATGTTCGAACTGCCGGAATATCTGGTGCAACCCGGCGTCGCATTCGAGGATACGATCCGCTATCTGGTGTCGCGCGGGGAATATGGCCCCGTAGACGACGAGGACGAAGCCGTGCGCACCCGCGTCGAGGCAGCGCGCGCCTTTGTTCCCCATTACATGGAACGCCTGCGCGCCAATGGCCGCTGGATCAGCGTCGAAGGCGCACCCCTGCCGCAGGGTGGCTGGATTACCGTCTATACCGATATTACCGAAGTGAAGCTGCAAGAAGGGTTGCTGCGCGCAAGGTCCGAAGAACTGTCCGATGAATTGCTGTCCCATGCCGAACGGCTGGCCGCCACGAACCGCGCACTTGCCGCCAGCAACGCAGCGCTGGAACAGACCAAACGCGACCTGACCGAGATGGAGGCCCGCACCCGCCTGACCACCGAAATGATGCCCGCCCATATCGCGCATATGGATTGCGATTTGCGCTATACGTTTTCAAACCGGCGGTTGTCATCCATCTTTCCCGGCCTGCCGCGCAATGTTGTGGGCCACCCCGCGCAAGCGGTTCTGGGCAGCGTTTATGAAAAGATCCTGCCGCTGCTGGAACGGGCGCTGGCGGGGGAAAATGCAGTGCATGAATTCACCCATGACGAAAGCGGGCGGCGCATCCGGCTGGCCCTGACACCCGACCGTGTGGGCAATGGTCCGATCAACGGCATCTATATCATGTCGATGGACGTGACCGAGGAAACACAGGCCCGCGCCGCCCTTGCCCAGACCCGAAAACGCGAACTGGCCGCGCAACTGTCGTCGGGTATGGTGCATGATTTCGGGAACCTGCTGACCATCATTCTGGGGTTGCAGGGCCAGATGATACGGCGCGGCGACCTGCCTGCACAAACCGTCCAGCTTGTGCAATCCACGATCGCAGCGGCGCGTCGGGGCGGTGTCCTTCTGGAACGGCTTGCATCAATTTCCGGCCACCGGCAGCTGCAACCCCGACCGACAGACCTGCATGCGCTGCTGCATGACCTGACCTTGATGGCCCGCCCCGCATTGCCCGACAGCCTGCGTCTTGATGTACAGATCACCCCCGACCTGCCGCCTGTCATGCTGGATCAGGGGGTGTTGCAGGACAGTTTGCTGAACCTGATCCTGAATGCGCGCGACGCGATGGCGGGCAAGACCGGCCAGATTGCGCTGGGGGTGGCAACGGTGGCCGACACATGGCTTGAACTTACCCTGACCGACACAGGAAGCGGGTTCAGCGACGAAGCGCTGCACAAAGCGCTTGATCCGTTCTTTACCACCAAGGGCGCGGAAGGGTCAGGGCTGGGGCTGGCGATGGTCTATGACCAGATAACCCTGTCAGGGGGCACGGTGCGTCTGGCCAACAGACCGCAGGGGGGCGCGCAAGTGACATTGCGCCTGCCCTATAAACCCGTGCGTCCGGCCCGCAACATGCCACGGGCCGGGCTTGTGCTGCTGGTCGAGGATACCCAAAGCATCCGCGAGGCGGTGCGCGTCATGCTGTGTGACATGGGCCATAGCGTGATCGAGGCGACAACCGCCGATGAGGCGCTTGCGCTTGCCGACCTGCCCGATCTGGACATCATGCTGTCGGATATCAACCTGCCCGGCACGCTGTCGGGGCTGGACCTTGCGCGCGCCCTGCGCGGCCGCGGGCATATACGCATTTGCCTTATGACCGCGTTGCCCCCATACGACAAGCTGCACCTTGAAGCCGCAAACGAGTTTCGCGTGCTGACAAAACCGTTCGGCCCCCAAGACCTGCGCTTCACCCTGGAGGGACTTGCATGACCACAGCCCATATCGCCATTCTGGACGACGAACCCGAAATCCGGCAAATCCTGTCACAGGCGTTGCAGGATGCGGGGTTCCAGACATCGGCCTATGCGCGCGCGACCGAGTTTGAGGCCGCATTGCGCAAGATAACCCCTGATGTGTGTCTGGTGGATCTGGGCCTGCCCGACCGTGACGGGCTGGCACTGGTGCACCGGCTTGCGCTGGAATCGGGTGCGACGATCATCATCATTTCAGGGCGCGCGCAGGTGCAGGACCGCGTGACAGGTCTGGAACTGGGGGCAGATGATTATATCATCAAACCCTTTGACCCCGCCGAAGTCGTGGCCCGCATCCGCGCAAGGCTACGCAAACCCGCCACCACCGGCAGCGCCACACCGCAAACCGCGCAGTTCAACGGCTGGATTGCACAGTTCGAGCGCTATGTCCTGATTGACGATCAAGGGCAGGAAACCCCGTTCAGCCATGCCGAAGGCGAGGTGTTGCGCCTGTTTCTGCAAAGCCCCAAGCGCCTGATTTCACGCACGCAGATGCTGGACACCCTTGGTGGCAGCGCCGGAGAGAGTTTTGACCGCGCGATGGATGTGCGGATATCACGCCTGCGCACCAAGCTGCGCGAGGACCCGCGCAACCCGCGATTGATCAAGACAATATACGGGGCGGGATATATCTTTCTAGGGGATGTGGTCTGGAGTTGACGCATTGCAGGCTTGGTGTTTACAGCCAGGCCCGATTTGGTCAAGATGCAGGCAGTTTCAACAAAGGAATGCGTCATGCGCAAATTTCTGGTTGTGTTGGATGACAGCCGCGAATGTCTGAATGCGATCCGCTTCGCGGCACTTCGCGCGGCCAAAACCGGCGCCGAGGTGCAGATTTTGTCGGTCATCAGCCCTGAAGAATTCCAGGGCTGGATCGGCGTGGCCGATGTCATGCGCGCCGAAGCCCGCGAGCGGATCGAGGCCCATTTTGAAGTATTTGCCAAGTGGATGCGCGACCGCAAGGGCCTGCACCCCGAACTTGTGATCCGCGAAGGCGACGCCGTCGAAGAAGTTCTGGCCCAGATACAGGATGACCCCGATATCGGGTTTCTGGTGCTGGGCGCGGGCACGGAAGGGAACAACCCCGGCCCGATTGTCACCCAGCTTGTGCGCAATTCCGGCACATTGCCGATCCCGATAACGATTGTCCCTGGCGAACTTGACCGCGACAAGCTGGAAGCAATCGCCACCGGATAACCCCATACCCTGCCCCCTTTGCACGAATACAGGCGTCCCGCCGCGTGCGGGGCCGAAACGCGACCAACGGAGCATCGCAACATGAAACTACTTCGCTACGGCCCGCTGGGGCAGGAAAAACCGGGATGTCTGGATGCGCAGGGAAACCTTCGTGACCTGTCGGGCGCCAGTGCAGACTTTGGCGGCGACACAGTCTCGATCGCTGCGTTGCACAAGCTGTCGCAGATTGATCCGGCCACCCTGCCGGTGGTCGCCCAGCCCGCGCGCATTGGCGCGCCGCTGGCATATGTTCCCAATTTCTATTGTATCGGGCTGAACTATGCCGCCCATGCCGCCGAAACCGGCGCGGAAAAACCGCAAGAGCCGCTGGTATTTTCCAAAGCAACATCATCGCTTGCCGGCCCCGATGACCCCATCACCATTCCGCGCGGGGCCAACCGCACCGATTGGGAAGTGGAATTGGGGGTCATCATCGGCAAGCGCGCATTATATGTAAGCGAAGCCGATGCGCTGGCCCATGTCGCGGGGTATTGCGCCGTCAATGACGTATCCGAGCGTGATTTCCAGAAGAACCGCGGCGGGCAATGGATCAAGGGAAAGTCCGCGCCGGGTTTTGGCAAGATCGGTCCATGGCTGGTCACCGCCGATGAAATTCCCGACCCGCAGGCGCTGCGGTTACAGCTTTCGGTCAATGGCGATCAGCGGCAGGACTCGACAACAGCGGATATGATTTTCACTGTCGCGCAAATCGTGTCCTACATGTCCCAATTCATGGAACTGGTTCCCGGCGACGTGATTGCGACTGGCACGCCGTCAGGCGTTGCAGCCGGAATGTCACCGCCGCAATTCCTGCGACCAGGGGACATTGTGTCGCTAAATGTCGAAGGATTGGGCGCGCAGGAAGCGCATGTTGTTGCTGCACCGTGACATTGCACCGTGACATTGAACAGGGCCGCGCACGGGTCGCGATGTCGAAATCCAAACGACAACGCGACCCTGCACGCCCTAGCTGACCGCTTCCTTGAGCAGGCGCGCAATTTCGTCTTTCAGGGCCAGACGCTTGCGGCGCATCTCAATCTCGTGATCACCGGAAACGGGTTCGACCAGGGTTTCTGCACGATGGATCGCGCGGTTCACCGCATGATATTCATCCGAAAGGCGGCGGAAATGCGCATCCTCTGACTTCAATCGGTGAATAAGATCAGCAGATTGCGGGAATTCTTCGGCCAGTTCATGCGGGGTGTGGGTCATTCAGGGCTCCTGTCTTTAATCATCTTTCAAGCTTAGATGATTTGATCGTGGAAAACCTTGATCTGTCGCAAACCATTGACGCCTGTTCGGCTGTGTCTGACGGTTTATGCCCTTGGAAACTGCAACAAACGGTATCCCGAAGCGTGTCGGGTGATACCGAAAACCGCATCAGGCAGGGCGTGCCCCGATTTCGCGGACCCGCTGGGCAAGCCAGTCTAGCTGCGGATCCTGCAATCCCAGTTCGCCCAGATGGGCGGCGGTGTTTATCAGATACTCGCAATTCGGGCCGCGCCCGCCTGCGGCGCGCGCAATGATCTGCGCCTGTTCTTCAAGCGCCATACCCCCGCAATACTGGTCATGCGCGCGGTCGATCACATAGGTTACAGCATCAATCCTGCGCCCGTCGCGCAGATGCAGCGCCTCAATACGTTCCAAATAGGCGGCTGAAATCAACTCCCGCGCGCGCAGGTATTCCAGTGTTTCCTCGGCTATGCGGGCCGGAATCTCGAATGCGACCCCTTCGCAATGTCCCGCCCCCCTGTCCAGTGCCAGAACAAGACCGGGCTGTGCCACAGTTCCACGGTGATGGATTGAACGCATGCAGAAGGAGCGCGTGTACCCGTCCAGCCGCGCGATATGGCGACTGGTCCACGCAAAACCGGGGTTCCAGATCAATGATCCGTATCCGAATACCCAAAGTGACTCGCGCCGCAGCATGTGACTGGTCCTTTCCTGCCTGCAAGGTGTAAACACAATTTACGAAATGATGAACAGGGGCAAGTGATGCGACTAATCTTGGCAACCATCGTGTTGGCCGCAATCGGATATGGCACCTACTGGCATATCTCGGCGCGTGGTCTGGAGCAGGAAATCGCTGCCACATTGGACCGCAACCCCCATATCAGTGTCGCGGATTATGACCTTGGCGGGTTTCCCCACCGCTTTGACCTGACGCTGGACGCACCACGCCTGCGCCTGCCCGAACGCGGGCTGGAATGGCACGGGCCGGTTCTGAACATTCACGCGCTCAGCTACCAGCCCCATCATGTGATCGCCGTATTCCCACCGGAGCAGATGCTGTGGCTGAACGGGCAAGAATGGACATTGCGCAGCCCCGATGCCCGCGCCAGCGTGGTAATGGACCGCAACCGTTCGGGCATTCTGGACCGTGCCAATCTGGTCTTTGACACGCCCGAATTCACCCGACTGTCCGAACTGCACAAGGCAGACAGCCTGCGTGCCAGCGTCACCCGCAGTAACGACACGGCAGATTATGACGTTGCGCTGGAACTGTCGGGCTACCGCCCGGACGAGGGCGTTATGTCCGCACTTGACCCGAACCGCAGCCTGCCGCCAATGCTGGCACGCAGCCGCGCCCTTGCCACGCTAAGGTTCGACAGCCCCCTGCAACCGGGCATGGCCGCCCCCGACCTGATCGACATCACAATCACCGAGATGGACATCATCTGGGGGGATATTGCGGTTCAGGCCAGCGGCAGGCTGCAACCTGATGTTGCGGGCACATTGTCGGGCCAGCTGGATCTGCGCATAACCCGTTGGGATCAGGTTCTGGACCTGCTGGTCGCCGCGGAGGTCATGGCACCGGATGCCGCCCAAATGGCACAGATGCTGCTGACATCCCTAAGCGACCGTGACAGCGGGCAGCTTGACCTGCCCTTGCGGGTGCGCCAGTCGGTCATGTCATTCGGGCCGGTTGCGTTGGGCATGCTGCCGCGACTTTGACCGGCGGCGCATGCGAAACCACACAGCGCAAGGCAAGGCCGAAATCACCCCCAGACTATTGGCAATGAAATCCGCAAACTCGGCAGACCGGCCAAAATGCGGCTGGATCAGTTCCACCGCCCCCCCATACAGAACCAAGCCTATCAGAATGGCAGGCCAGAACCGCATGCGCGCGACATAGGCCGGAAAGGCCACAATGAAAAACACCGCAAAATGGACAAGTTTGTCCACATGACGGGGCAAACGCCCCTCGCCCTCGGGTACCGGAATCAACAGAAGTATGGTCACCACCACCAGCAGGATAACCGACACGACAAGGGCAACGCGGCGCAGACGGTCAGAAATCACTGGCGGCTTGAACATGGTCTGCGCAGTCCCGGTCGATGGCAAATGCCGCGTCCGTGACAGAAACACCCAAAAGGTTCAAGCCCGCAGGCGCTCCGGCTCTGCGTCATGACGCAACTGTGCCGTTATTCTGCCCATTGCGCGTTCTTCCAGCTGGCGAACACGCTCTTTCGAGATGCCCATCTCGGCACCAATCTCGGCCAGGGTGCGCGGCACGTCCAGCAAATGGCGCTCCGTGATGATGCGCTTTTCACGGTCGGGCAGTTCACCAACGGCGGAATACAGCATACGGCGGCGGCGGCGCGTTTCCAGATCGTCCAGAACGTAATCCTCGGTCGCAATGCCCCCGTCTTCG
The DNA here is from genome assembly GCF_051859525.1 of Roseinatronobacter sp. Classification (NCBI taxonomy): domain Bacteria; kingdom Pseudomonadati; phylum Pseudomonadota; class Alphaproteobacteria; order Rhodobacterales; family Paracoccaceae; genus Roseinatronobacter; species Roseinatronobacter sp. The sequence goes on from NZ_JBHYFM010000006.1 coordinate 120,646, forward strand.
ATCGTGTCCAGCCAGTCGCGGCCGTCATCCTCGCCCCCGCCCTGCGGCGAATTCAGCGACAGGTCCTGACCGGACATCCGCCCCAGCATGATTTCCACCTGCGCCTGCGGCACATCCAGTTCGCGCGCAACACTGCTGGACAGGGATTCGTTGCGGATTTCGCCATCATCCAGCTTGGACAGGGTCTTGCGCAAATGGAAAAACAGCTTTTTCTGCGATGCGTTGGTCGCTGTGCGCACAACAGACCAGTTGCGCATAACATATTCCTGCATGGAGGCCCTGATCCACCATGCCGCATAAGTCGAGAATCTGGCACCGTTTTCGGGATCATACTTTTCCGCCGCGCGCATCAGGCCCAGATTGCCCTGCTGGATCAGATCATCCAGCGGCATGCCATACCGACGAAACCGCGTCGCCACAGAAACGGCCAGCCGGCTATAGGCATTGATCAGACGGTGCAGCGCCGCTTCGTCGCGGTGGTCACGCCATGCGATTGCCAGATCATGCTCGGTCTGCGGTTCCAGCATCTCGCGCTTCATCGCGTTGCGAATGAACTGGCTTGTTCTGGGGTCTCGCTGTTCCATTGCGTCCTCTCGTCCCAGTGATGGTATCGGATCGAAACTATATCGTATCGCTATCATTTGGGTGACAGGCTTGTCAATGCCTCGGGGGCGGATTACCTGCTATGCACCATGAACAAATTGACCACGGGATAACAGCACTGACATGACCCAGGATACGGCCGATCTGATTGTGCATCTGGCGCGACTGGCGCAGAATACCGGCCGGACAGACCTGACCGCCGCACAATGGACGGCGCTGCGGTTCTTTGCCCGCGCCAACAGGTTTTCGCGCACGCCATCCGCCTTTTCGGAATTTCATTCGACCACGCGCGGAACCGCATCTCAAACAGTCAAATCATTGGTAACATTGGGACTTTTGCAACGGCAAAACAACACAGCCGATGCCCGGTCAACCTTGATAGAGGTGACACAGGCAGGCCATGACATGCTGCGCCAGGACCCGCTTGGCGACCTTCGCCGCGTCCTGTCTGCCCTGCCCGAGGACTTGCAGCGCAGCCTGCAGGTCGCATTGCAACGCGCCACCACATCGCTTGCGACCTTGCGGCAGGTTCCCACCTTCGGCACTTGCGCCGATTGCAGTCATTGCAAGGAAGGCACCGACACCGCGTATTGTCACTGCACCGAAAGCATGCTGACGCGTCCGGAAATGGGGTCTTTTTGTATTGATTTCCGCCCGGCGGACCGCGCCAGCTAACCCCGCACGCGCGAACACCACCGCAACACCCCTGCCCCCGATCAGAATGCTTGCCCCTGCGCACAGGTTTCCTTACACAAGGCGCCAAGCCAACGGGAAACGTGGAAAGAATTATCGTATGTCGAAGCCCAAACCAAAATCCGGCCAGAAATTCTCGGCCAAGAACATCGCCGCAGGCTTTTTGATGGCGCTTCTTGCGCTTAGCCTTCTGGGCTTCGGGGTCGAAGGGTTTGGCGGGGGCGCGCGCAGTATCGGCAGCGTGGGCGGACGCGATATTTCAACCAATGAATATGCCCGCGCCCTTCAGAACGAATTGCGCGTTCTGCAAAGCCAGTCCGGACAGTCCATCACCATGGAACAGGCGCGCCTGTTCGGTCTGGACCAGATGGTGCTGGAACAACTGGTCACCACCGCCGCACTGGACAACGAGGCAGAGCGTCTGGGCGTGTCCACCGGCGACGAAACCGTGCAGCGCGAAATCCTGCAAATCAGCGCGTTTCAGGGCATTGGCGGGCAGTTCGACCGAGAGGCCTATCGTTTTGCGTTGCAAAATGCCGGTTTGAATGAATCCGAATTCGAGGATTCGATCCGCGAGGATGTCGCCCGCAGCATATTGCAACTGACCGTGATCAGTGCCGCCCGCGCGCCCGATCTGTTGACAACACCATTGCTGAACTATCAGGCGCAGACACGCGATTATTCTGTCCTTGCGCTGGTCAGTTCCGACCTTGAAACCCCTGTCGGCATGCCCGCCAGCGCCGATCTTCAGGCGTTTTATGACGCAAATATTGACAGCTACACCCTGCCAGAAGGCAAGCGCCTTCGCTATGCGTGGCTGACGCCCGACATGCTGATCGACACTGTCGAAATTGACGAGGCGATCCTGCGCGACGCCTATGAGGCGCGCGCGGCAGAATTCCGCCAGCCCGAACGCCGCCTTGTCGAACGGCTGGTATTTTCCGACATGCAACAGGCCGAAGACGCGGCCGCACGCCTGCAATCAGGGGAAATCACGTTCGAGGATCTTGCCGCCGAACGCGGGCTGAGCATTGAGGACACCGATATGGGCGACGTCACGCGCGCCCAGCTTGGCAGTTCTGCTGATGCGGTTTTCGCCCTGTCGGAACCCGGTATCGCGGGGCCGGTCGAAACCTCGCTCGGGCCTGCAATATTCCAGATGAACGGCATACTTGCCGCGCGCGAAACCCCTTTTGAGGATGCTGCCCCCCAATTGCGCGAAGAACTGGTTGCGGATCGTGCACGGCGCATTCTGTCGGATGATCTGGATATGTTCGAAGACCTGCTGGCGGGTGGCGCCACAGTGGAAGAACTGGCGCAGGAAACCGAAATGCGCGGTGGTGAAATCGACTGGCGCGATGGCGACACCAGCGGTATCGCCGCCTATCAGGCGTTCCGCGCTGCCGCGCGTGCTGTCCAGCAGGGCGATTTTGCGGAAATCCAGATTCTGGATGATGGCGGCTTGTTCGCTGTAGAGCTGATCGAGGATTTGCCCCCGACGCCACGCCCCCTTGACGATATCCGCACACAGGTCACACGCGACTGGCGCAGCGCACAGATTGTCGAGAACCTGAGCACACTCGCCGATGAAATTGCCGGATCGCTGCGTGATGGCGCGGATTTCGCGGCGCTGGACCTGACCCCCGAACGCTTCGAGGGCATGACACGCACTGATTTCCTGCCCGACCTGCCGCGTGATCTGGTCAGCGCCGCATTTGCCATGTCCCCCGATGATGTGCGCGTTGTCACGGGCGAGGAGCGCGTGTTTATCGTGCAACTGCACGCCATTTCCGACCCTGACCCGCTGCTGGATGACGTCGCTAACCTGCGCGATGCCCTGTCGGTGCAACTGGAACAAAGTCTGGCGCAGGATCTGTTCACCTATTTTTCATCTGCCCTGCGGCAATCCCAACCCATACAGTTCAATCAGCAGGTGATTGACGCTGTTCACGCGAATTTCTGAACCCTATGGCCAGCCTTATTCCTGAATACCAGCATTTTGAAAATGGCTGGTCGCGTGGTGAAAACCAGCTTGTCTATACCCGCCTGGCGGCTGATCTGGACACGCCGGTGTCACTTTACATGAAGCTGGCGGGCGGCAGCCGCGACAGTTTCATTCTGGAATCTGTCACCGGCGGAGAGGTGCGCGGGCGCTACTCCATTATCGGGCTTAAACCCGATCTGGTCTGGGAATGCCGCGGCACCCAAAGCCGGATCAACCGCGATGCGCGCTTTGATCCCGAAAGCTGGCAGGACCTGCAAGGCCACCCGCTGGACACGCTGCGCGATGTTCTGGCCGAAAGCCGGATTGATATGCCCGATGACCTGCCCGCAGCCGCAGCGGGGCTGTTCGGCTATCTGGGCTATGACATGATCCGGCTGGTTGAAGATCTTCCAAACATCAACCCCGACCCGATCGGCGTGCCCGATTCCATCATGCTGCGCCCGTCTGTTGTGGCGGTTCTGGACGGTGTGAAGGGCGAAGTCATCGTCGTCTCGCCCGCATGGGCAGGGTCCGGCCTGTCGGCGCGCGCGGCCTATGCACAAGCGGCAGAACGGGTGATGGATGCAGTGCGCGATCTTGAACGCAGTGTGGCACAGGCCCCGCGCGAATTAAGCAGCGACGCGCAGCCGCTGGGTGCGCCAGTGTCCAATTTCGCAAAATCCGATTATCTGGCCGCAGTCGAGATTGCGAAGGAATATATTCGCGCGGGCGATATTTTTCAGGTCGTGCCATCGCAGCGTTGGTCGCAGAAATTTGCCCTGCCGCCCTTCACGCTATACCGCTCGTTGCGGCGCACGAACCCGTCGCCCTTCATGTTCTATTTCGATTTTGCAAACCAGTCCGGCGGGTTCCAGATCATTGGCGCCAGTCCCGAAATTCTGGTGCGCCTGCGCGATGGCGAAGTGACCATCCGGCCGATTGCCGGAACCCGCCCGCGCGGGGCGACACCCGAACAGGACCGCGCCTACGAATCCGATCTTCTGGCCGACCAGAAGGAACTGGCCGAACACCTGATGCTGCTGGATCTGGGGCGCAATGATGTGGGGCGTGTGGCCAAGATTGGCACAGTGCGCCCGACGGAAGAATTCATCATCGAACGCTACAGCCATGTCATGCATATTGTGTCGAACGTGGTGGGCGAACTGGCCGAGGGGCAGGACGCCCTTTCGGCCCTTCTGGCGGGGCTTCCGGCTGGCACAGTTTCCGGTGCGCCCAAGGTTCGCGCGATGGAGATCATCGACGAGCTGGAGCCGGAGAAACGCGGCGTTTATGGCGGAGGCGCGGGGTATTTCGCGGCGAATGGCGAAATGGATATGTGCATCTGCCTGCGCACAGCCGTGTTGAAAGACCAGACCCTGTATATTCAGGCAGGTGGCGGGGTCGTTTATGACAGTGACCCCGAATCCGAGTATCAGGAAACGGTCAACAAATCCAACGCCTTGCGCCGCGCAGCAGATGATGCAGGCCGGTTTTCGGGTGGGAATGGCTGAATTGGATTTAGGGCTGCGTTTGGCCTGAAGCGGTCATTGGGTATCGTCCCAAGGCGCGGAGCCAAGGCCGCAGGTGGCCCGCGCCATCGGCGGGCCGTCCCGCGGCCTGCCGATGGTGCGGGCTTCATCCAAGTGCGAAGGGCCGCAAAAAGCCAGAATTGCATCCCCCCAGTTGTCGCTATGCGACGCGGCCCCGAAAACCATCGGGGCCGCTGGTTCATCCCGTCACGCGACTTTATTCCGCCGCGTCAAGATAGCTTTCAACAGGCGGACAGGTGCACACCAGATTGCGGTCCCCGAACACATTGTCCACCCGCCCGACAGGTGGCCAGTATTTGTCGCCCCTGAAGCTAGCGGGCGGGAAACACCCTGCTTCGCGCGAATAGGGGCGATCCCAGTCTGCCACCAGATCCTCGACCGTATGGGGGGCATGTTTCAGCGGATTGTTTTCCGCATCCATCGTGCCATCCTCGACCGCGCGAATCTCATCACGAATGGCCAGAAGTGCCGTGATGAAACGGTCAATTTCGGCCTTCGTCTCGGACTCGGTGGGTTCCACCATCAGCGTGCCCGAAACAGGCCAACTCATCGTGGGCGCATGGAAACCGTTATCGATCAAGCGCTTGGCAATATCGTCCACGGTGATACCCGCCTTGGCGAAGGGGCGTGTGTCAATGATGCATTCATGCGCCACGCGCCCCTTGTTGCCCATGAACAGGATATCATAGGCCCCGCGCAACCGTGCCGCGATATAATTGGCGTTCAGTATGGCCACGCGCGTGGCCTGTGTCAGGCCCGCGCCGCCCATCATCAGGCAATAGGCCCATGAAATCAGCAAGATGGACGCCGACCCGTAAGGTGCCGCCGAAACCGGCCCTTCCGACCCGCCAATTTCAGGATGGCCCGGCAAAAACGGGGCCAGATGTGCCTTCACGCCAATCGGCCCCATGCCGGGGCCACCCCCGCCATGGGGAATTGCAAAGGTCTTGTGCAGGTTCAAATGGCTGACATCGCCACCAATATCACCCGGTTTGACCAGGCCCACCATCGCATTCAGGTTCGCCCCGTCAATATAGACCTGCCCGCCATGCTCATGGGTTATGGCGCAAACCTCGCGCACGGTTTCCTCGAACACGCCATGTGTGCTGGGATAGGTGATCATGCAAGCCGCCAGCCGGTCGCCTGCTTTCGCAGCCTTTTCGCGGAAATCATCAAGATCCACATCACCATTCGCGCTGGATTTGACGACGACCACCTTCATGCCGCACATCTGCGCGCTGGCGGGATTGGTGCCATGCGCCGACACAGGGATAAGACAGACATCGCGGTGCCCCTGCCCGCGTGCACGGTGATAGGCCTGAATCGTCAACAGCCCCGCATATTCGCCCTGCGCACCGGAATTGGGCTGCATCGACATGGCGTCATAGCCGGTGATTTCGCAGAGTTTCGCCTTCAGGTCGGAAATCGCCTGCGCATAGCCCTGCGCCTGATCGGGCGGGCAGAACGGATGCAGGCTGGAAAATTCCGGCCATGACAACGGGATCATTTCCGCCGCTGCGTTCAGCTTCATCGTGCAAGACCCCAGCGGGATCATCGCGCGGTCCAGCGCAAGGTCACGGTCGGACAGGCGCCGCATGTAGCGCATCATTTCCGTCTCGGCGCGGTTCATGTGGAATATCGGGTGGGTCAGGTAGTCACTTTGGCGCAGGAACGCATTGTCAAACCCCAGTTCCGCACGATGCGGCGGCACCCCTTCGATTCCGAACACCCGCAACACGGAAATCAAGACCTGTTCATCGGTGGTTTCATCCAGCGAAATGCCCACATGCGTGGTGCCGATCTTGCGCAGGTTCAGCCCTTCCTGACGTGCGGCGGCCAGTATCCCCGCCTGCCCCACACCGACATCAACCGTGATGGTGTCAAAGAAATCCTTGACCATCACCCGCGCGCCCGCCGCGCGCAGCGCATGGTACAGGCGCTGGGTGCGGAAATGCACCCGTTCGGCAATGGCGCGCAGGCCCTTGGGGCCATGGAACACCGCATACATGGACGCCATGACCGCCAGAAGCGCTTGCGCGGTGCAAACATTGCTTGTCGCCTTCTCGCGCCGGATATGCTGTTCACGGGTTTGCAGCGACAGGCGATAGGCGCGATTGCCGCGCGCATCAATGCTGACGCCGACAATCCGCCCCGGCATGGCGCGCTTGTAGTCGTCGCGGCAGGACATGAACGCGGCATGCGGCCCGCCATAGCCCATGGGCACCCCGAAACGCTGCGCGGAGCCCACCGCAATATCCGCCCCAAGGCTGCCGGGTTCGCGGATCATGGTCAGCGCCAGCAGGTCGGTCGCCATGATCGCCAGTGCCTTCGCGTCATGCAGCGCGGCAATCTGGGGGGTGAAATCACGCAGGTCGCCGTACGTTCCGGGATACTGGAATATAGCCCCGAACACCTGATCGGCCTGAAGCGTTTCCGGTGCCCCCACAATGATTTCAATGCCCAAAGGGGCCGCGCGGGTCTGCATGACGGCAATATTCTGTGGATGGCAGTTTTCATCCACAAAAAACGCGGTCGCTTTGGACTTGGCCACGCGCTGCGCCATGACCATGGCTTCGGCACAGGCTGTGGATTCGTCCAGCAGTGACGCATTGGCGACCGGCAGGCCCGTCAGATCCGCAACCATGGTCTGGAAATTCAGCAAGGCCTCCAGGCGACCTTGGGCAATTTCGGGCTGATAGGGGGTATAGGCAGTATACCAGGCCGGATTTTCAAAGATATTGCGCAGAATTGCAGGCGGCGTCACCGTGCCGTAATAGCCCTGCCCGATCAGGCTGGTCATGATCCGGTTTTTCGCCCCCACCGACCGCAATTTCGCCAGCAACTCGCCTTCGGACAGGGGAGCCCATGTCAGCGGGGCGTCCTGCCGCAGATCGGCGGGGATGGTCTGGTCAATCAACTGGTCCAGACTGTCGCAGCCCAGCACGTCCAGCATCTGTGCCATTTCTTCGGGTGTTGGCCCGATATGGCGGCGATTGGCGAAATCATAGGGGTTATAGTCAGTGGGGGTATAGGTCATCAGTTTACCTCTGTGGGTCGGCATAGCGGCCCGTAAATCGCAGTCTCAGTTCTAGATTTTCAAGGTCCACGTTAAGATCGGTGAAGTGAAAGACCCCGACATAGCCATCACGTGCCAGCGATTGCTCGTCTTTGTCGCGCTGGATCACAACCAGATCATAAGATTCCAGTGCTGACACCAGTTCCTTAAAACGCTTCTGGCCGGGATGTTCAGGGCTGATCTTCGCTTGGTAAAGATCAGCTCCGACACGTAAGGTGTGGTGCAATACACCCAGCATGCGGCCCTCGACATCGGCCACCCAGCGTCCGCGCTCACCGGAAATCTTAACCCTTTTCGCCATCAGCCCAGAAATTCCTTGTATTCGTCCTCGGACATCAGATCGTCCAGAACACCCAGATCATCGAGTTTCATCTTGAAAAACCATGCATCACCCTGCGGGTCGTCATTGACCAGCGCAGGCGTGTCCACAAGCGCTTCATTGACCGCGACAATCTCGCCATCGACGGGGGCCAAAATGTCGCTTGCGGCCTTGACGGATTCAATCACGCAAACCTCGTCGCCCTTGACGACCATGGTTTCGATTTCAGGCAGTTCCACGAAGACGACATCGCCAAGCTGTTCGGCGGCATGTTCGGTGATTCCAACGACAACGACATCGCCTTCGACGCGCAGCCATTCATGTTCTTCGGTAAAACGCATAGTGTCCCTCATTTGCGGTAGGTTGATGGTCGAAAGGGTAAAGCGGCCACAGTCACAGGCAAACGCTTGCCGCGCAATTCGGCCCAGAGTTCCGTGTCCACGCCTGTATATTCAGCAGGCACATATCCCATTGCAACAGGTCTTTCGACCGAAGGACCGAACCCGCCCGACGTGATGGTGCCGATTTGCGCGGCGCTGTCTTGCGCGGCAAATAACGGGGTTCCCGCCCGCATGGGGGCACGTCCTTGGGGCAACAGTCCGACACGCTGGCGCGGCGCGCCCTGTGCAAGTTGCTGCAAGATCACGCTTGCGCCCGGAAACCCGCCCGCGCGCGCCCCGCCTTCGCGGCGCGCCTTCTGGATGGCCCAGTTCAACGCTGCCTCAACAGGGGTGGTGGTGCTGTCGATGTCATTGCCATACAGGCACAGTCCCGCTTCCAGCCGCAAACTGTCGCGCGCCCCAAGGCCCACTGGCGCCACATCCGCATGCGCCAGAAGTGCGCGCGCGAAGCTGTCGGCATGGGTATCAGGCACTGAAATCTCGAACCCGTCCTCGCCGGTATAGCCAGAACGCGACACCCAAAGCGTGACCCCGTTCCAGTCATGATCGGCAACGTCCATGAAACGCATTCCGGCGACATCAGGCAGCAGTCCCGCCAGAACCGGTTCCGCGCTTGGCCCCTGCAACGCCAGCAAGGCGCGGTCCACAATTTCGGTCACGTGCAGTTCCGGAAGGTGCGCGCGCATATGCGCCAGATCCGCAGCCTTGCACGCGGCATTCACCACCGCCAGCAGATGGTCGCCGCGATTGGCCACCATCAGGTCATCCAGAATACCGCCCGCGTCATTGGTGAACATCGCATAGCGCTGGCGCCCTTCCGGCAATTCCGCCAGCGCCACAGGCACCAGCCGTTCCAGCGCAAGTGCAGCCCCCTGCCCGCGCAGGATGACCTGCCCCATATGGCTGACATCGAACAAGCCAGCCTTGGCCCTGCAATGCAGGTGTTCGCCCATCACGCCCTGCGGGTATTGCACGGGCATGTCATAGCCCGCAAACGGCACCATTCTGGCCCCAAGTTCCAGATGCAACGCATGTAATGGCGTGCGGCGCAAATCGGTGTGCGTATCAGACATACTGCCCCTTCCGGTTGGGCCTGCCAGCCCGGGTCCATGTTGCGGCCTTGGCCGCGCTCCATGCCCCCTCTGTCCTGTGCGCCTGAGATCGCTATCCCTTCGGCGGGCGGCCGTGACTGGCGCGCCTCTCTCCAGAGTCCGTGTGCAGACCGGTCCTTTTGCCTGAGAGTTTACCGGGGCGGTTGCTCCTTCGGCCCTGACGTGGTGATCAGTGTCTCCCGTATCTGCGCGTTTGTGGTAGCGGAAAGGGAACGTATTTGGCAAGTGAAAATCCCGCGCTTGCACCTTGGGCACAAACTGTTCAGATATATCGCATGAGTGATCCTTATTTCTTTGGCTACGGGTCTTTGGTGAACCGCCAGACCCATGACTACACCGACGCCCACAGGGCCGCGATTCGCGGCTGGCGGCGTGAATGGCGGTTTTCCCACCGGCTGAACCGCACATTCCTAAGCGTTGTCCCCGATCCGGCGTCGCGCATTGACGGGCTGGTGGCCCGCGTTCCCAACGCCGATTGGGGCGCGCTTGATTTGCGTGAAACCGGATATGGCCGTCACATTGTGCCGGATGAACACCTGAGCCATACATCCCCTGTTCCGGTCAGCGCACAAATCTACGCTGTGGCGCTGGGCGATTCCGATCTGCCCCACCCGACGCAGCATGTGCACCTAAGTTATCTGGATGTCGTCGTTTCCGGCTTTCTGGCCGAATTCGGCGCGGATGGGGTTGAACGGTTTTTCGCCACAACAACCGGATGGGGCGGGGTTCTGGATGACCGCGCAGCGCCCTTGTACCCGCGCGCACGCCCGACAAGCACAGAATTGCGCGAGTTGGTCGATGACAGCCTGTCGCAGCTGGGCGTCAGCCGGATCGGGCTGTAATTTCACCGCGCAGGCGGCAGCACGGCCCTGCGATGCACGCCATTACCCGCCGACACGCGCGCGGAAGGCCGCCACCTCGCGTTCCAGCCGGCGCAGCGCCGCGCGTTCCAGCCCCAGTTCCAACCGAAGATGCAGGATGTCAGACCGCGTATTGTGCAGGTCTGCGCGCATCCCGTCATCGCCACCCGCCGCCAGCCCGGCAAGGGCTGCGCGATTTTGGTCTTGCAGGCTGCTGATTTCATTCAATACATTCTGAACGCGCTTTTTTTGCGCATGTTCACGCAAGCCCAATGCATGACCTTCGTCAAATCCGGCGGCCAATCCCGCAGGGCACAGGTTATGGTTGATACGCCCGCGCTGGCCCTGCTCCAATCCGCTTAGGGGCGTACAAAAGCGCTGCAACCCCAGATCGTAGCCGCGCTGCCATTCTGTGCGATCGGGCGTCACATCAACTTTTGCACATTGGCGCTGATGCCGGTCAAACTGGATATCCGGCCGCACGCCCGCTGTCCCGTCGCGCAGACCAATGGCCTGCCAGTCGCCTGCCATGCAGTCTTCGCGGCTGATGGATGCGCAGGAGGCAAGCGCGGTCAGTGCTGCAAGCATCAGGACCGCCGTTTTCATGGTCCCCGTCGTCATGCTGCGGTGTCCGGTTGCGCCAGTCGCGCGGCATACAGCGCGACCGCCGCCGCATTTGACACGTTCAATGACCCGAAATCCGCGGCCGAGGGGATGCGCGCAATGTAATCGCAAGTATCACGCGTTTTATCACGCAGCCCCGGCCCTTCTGCGCCCAGCACCAGCCCGATGGGACCGGCGGGCACGGACGCCAGTGTCTGCCCAAGGGTCTGCGGCCCGTCCCCGTCCAGCCCGACAATGACATAGCCCATATCCTTCAGGCTTTCCATTTCCTCGGCCAGATTGCGCACCCGCAAATAGGGCTGGCGTTCCAACGCGCCGCTGGCAGTCTTGGCCAAGGCCCCTGTTTCGGGGGCCGCATGGCGCTGGGTGGCAATGACAGCACGCGCGCCAAACACCTCTGCCGAGCGCAGGATCGCACCGACATTATGCGGGTCGCTGACGCGGTCCAGAATCACCACCAGACCGGCCCCGTCAACGGGGGCGCAACGCGCGGCCGTGTTCCCCCAATCCAGCGGGCGCACTTCCAATGCGGCGCCTTGATGCACGGAATCAGCCGCGATCGGGGCCGCAAACTTGCGCGCATCCGAGATTTCAGCCGTCATGCCACTGGCGGCAATCGCATCCTCCAGCTTTTGCGCGGCGTTCAGGGTGACCACCAGCCGCAGTTTGTCGCGCATCGGGTTCATCAACGCATCGCGCACAGCATGCAGACCAAACAGCCACAGCGTTTCATGCTTCGCCGCGCGCCGCGCCTTTTCCTTGTCTATAACCCAATCAGGCTTTTTCATGCCGTGCTCCTCGTTTTGCCGCATCGGGCACAGGTTCTTTCATCGACCATGCGCAGCCCTTAACGCAGGATCAACCCCCAAAGCAAACCCCCGCACACTGTCAGAAAATAATCTGGGTATTCGCGCAGTTTCCGCCCTTGACGCTGCTTCGGGCCTTCGGTATCGAAGCGTCACATTAGGGCGACGAGCTGCAAGGTGCGGCAGCGGACTGTAACTCCGCCGGGGAGACCCACGCCTGGTTCGATTCCAGGGTCGCCCACCATTTCCCCCCAACATTGTTGCACCTGCTGCGCGATTGCCGCTGAATTCGGGCAGTGTGCGCGCAGCGTGGCCTGTATGTCCGCCCTTCTGATACCACACAAATGCCGACAGGGTTCCGTGTTCAAGCCATGCACAGGACCAGTGATTGCGCCACCCAAGGCATATTGACAAATTTGTACTACAAACGTCACCTAACCGGCACATTGTTCTTATTGATCCGGCCATATTGCCTTAAATCCGGAATTTTGTTCTAAATCGCCCTTAGAAACAAGAGGCGTACAATGCAGCATTTTCCGATCTATCTTGATACCGCACATGCCGATATTGCCGTCATCGGTAACGGCGAGGCCGCGCTGGCAAAGCTGCGTTTGCTGTTCAAGACGCAGGCGCGCATCACTGTGTTTGCACCTGATGCAGAACCCGAACTGGTCCGCGCCGTCAGCGAACACGGGCACACACTTGTTCGCAATACCCCGCAGGCGCAGGATCTGGCGGGAATGCGGCTGGTCTATTCCGCGACGGAAGATGCGGCACAGGACGCCGAGAATGCAGCGCTTGGGCGTTCGGTCGGGGCCTTGGTGAATATCGTCGACAACTTGCAGGGCAGCGACTTCATCACCCCCGCGATTGTGGACCGTGACCCCGTTGTCGTGGCCATCGGCACCGAAGGGGCCGCACCTGTTCTGGCCCGCGCAATCAAGAAAGATATGGAAGAGCGCCTGCCCACCGCATTGGGCCGGCTGGCGCAAGTCGGCAAGGTGTTTCGACCCAAGGCAGAAGCCCTGCCCCTTGGGCGTGCGCGCCGCGATTTCTGGGAAGACTATTACCTGAAGGCCGGACCGGACCTTATGGCCCGACCTGATGCGGTGGACCCGCAACACATGCTGCACGCCCTGCTGGAACGCCACCTTGCGCGGGATCATCGCGCGGGGCGTGTCGATCTTGTAGGGGCCGGTCCCGGCAATGCCGAATTGATGACATTGCGCGCGCGCCGCTTGCTGGACCGCGCCGATGTGGTGATTCACGACCGGCTGGTCACGCCCGAGGTTCTGGAACTCGCGCGCCGCGAAGCGTTGTTCATTGCCGTGGGCAAGGAAGGGTTCGGCCCGTCCACCCCACAGGATGATATCAACGCCCTGATGGTGTACCACGCCCGCAAGGGTGCGCATGTCGTGCGCCTGAAAGGGGGCGATGCCGCCATCTTTGCCCGCCTTGATGAAGAAACCGAAGCGCTGGATGCGGCAGGCATTGACTGGGGCGTAACCCCCGGCATCACTGCGGCCAGTGCGGCCAGTGCCGCGATTGGCCGCAGCCTGACACGGCGCGGACGCAACACGGGCCTGCATATTCTGACTGCGCATGACAAGGATGGCATTGCCGCGCAGGATTGGGCGGCCTTGGCCCGCCCCGATACAGTTGCCGCCATCTATATGGGCAAACGCGCCGCGCGCGTGATTCAGGGCCGCCTGCTGATGCAGGGCGCGGCCCCCGCGACACCGGTCACGCTGGTCGAGAATGCCTCGCATCCCGACCAGACCATCACCCCTTGCACGCTGGACACATTGGCACAAACGGTTCCGTCCCTGCATGGGCCGGTTGTCATGCTTCTGGGTGTGACGCCCGCACATGCAGCGCATGTTTTGCCTGAACTAAATGAAGTGACTGCCTGATATGAAACAGAAATCATCCGCCAAGGTTGTTACCGCCAATTCCCTGATCGAGGGGGATGTGGTTTGGCTGGCCAAAGATGGAAGCTGGACCGGCAGCTTGAAAGATGCGCACCCCTATACCGATCCGGAACTGGCACAGGCCGCGCTGGAACAGGCAGACAAGCGCCAGTCCGAGGTTGTGGGCTGTTATCTGGCCGATATGCACCTTGGCCCCGACGGGTTGGAACCCACCCATTTCCGCGAAGATTTCCGCCGTCGTGGCCCCTCCAACTATGCCCATGGCAAGCAATCGCAAGGATAAGCGTCATGTATCAATATGATGAATTCGACCGCGCCTTTATCACGGAACGCAACCGCCAGTTCCGCGCACAGGTGGACCGCCGCATTGACGGCAGCCTGACCGAAGAAGAATTCCGCCCCCTGCGGCTGATGAATGGCCTGTACCTGCAATTGCACGCCTATATGCTGCGCGTGGCCATTCCCTATGGCACGCTGAATTCCGCGCAACTGCGCCAGCTTGCCATGATCGCCACACGCTGGGACAAGGGTTATGGCCATTTCACCACGCGCCAGAATATCCAGTATAACTGGCCGCGCCTGAAGGATGTGCCCGATATACTGGACGCGCTGGCCGAAGTCGGGTTGCATGCCATCCAGACCTCGGGGAACACCATCCGCAATGTCACGTCCGACCAGTTCGCCGCCGCCGCCGCGGACGAGATTGAAGACCCCCGCCCCTATGCCGAGTTGATCCGCCAATGGTCGACCGACCACCCCGAATTCCAGTTCCTGCCGCGCAAGTTCAAGATCGCCATCACCGGCAGCCCGAATGACCGCACCGTCACCAAGGCACATGATATCGGGCTGCGCATGCTGCACCGCAATGGCCAGACAGGCTTCGAGGTTATTGTGGGCGGCGGGCTTGGGCGCACGCCCATGATCGGCAAGGTGATCCGTGACTTTTTGCCCGTGCAGGACCTGCTGCCCTATCTTGAAGCGATCGTCGGCACCTATAACCTGCTGGGGCGGCGCGACAATAAATACAAGGCGCGCATCAAAATCACCGTACATGAAAACGGGCTGGAAAAGGTGCGCGATCTGGTCGAAGCGCAGTTCCGCAAGATTGCCCCGCAATTTGATGCAGCTGCGACAGCCCAACATCTGGCGCAGCTGAAACAGCAATTTGCAGCGCCCGAGTTGCCCCCGCGCCGTGACACGCACTATCATGACGCACGCCGCAGTGATGGCGTTTTCCGCGCATGGGCCGACACCAATCTGCACCCGCATCGCGTAACGGGCTACAGTATCGTGACCATCAGCCTGAAACCCCATGGCGGCACACCGGGGGACGCCACCGATGCACAAATGACGCTGGTTGCCGATCTGGCTGAACGCTACAGCCAGGGTGAAATTCGCGTCAGCCACGAACAGAACCTTGTTCTGCCGCATGTCGCGCTGGATGATCTGCCCCAATTGCATGCCGCCCTGCGCAAGGCGGGTCTGGCAACGGCCAATGTCGGGCTGGCATCTGACATTATTGCCTGCCCCGGCATGGATTACTGCGCCCTTGCAACGGCGCGGTCCATTCCCGTGGCGCAGGAAATCGCGCAGCATATCGATGCGCTGAAGCTGGAACATGATATCGGCCCGCTGAAGATCAAGATTTCCGGCTGCATCAATGCCTGCGGGCATCATCATGTGGGCCATATCGGCATTCTGGGGCTGGACCGCGCTGGCGTTGAAAACTACCAGATCACGCTGGGCGGCGACGGGACCGAGGATGCGGTGATCGGCACGCGCACGGGGCCGGGTTTTGCCTATGACCAGATCGTGCCCGCCATTGAACGGATTTTGCGCACCTATCTTCATCTGCGCCACGACCGGCACGAAACCTTCCTGCACGCCTATCGCCGCCTTGGTGCCGCGCCGTTCAAATCCGCACTGTATGAGACGGAGCAAACCCATGCCGCATGAGGACCTTTCGGCACTGAACACGCGCTTTGTGAATGACGCCGAGCGCGGATTGCGCTTTGCGCTGTCCGGCGCCTTGGGGCGGGTGGCCCTTGTGTCCAGCTTCGGCGCAGAATCGGCGGTGTTGCTGCATATGGTGTCACAAATTGCGCCGCAAACACCGGTGCTGTTCATTGACTCGCTGATGCTGTTTCCCGAAACGCTGGCCTATCAACGGGAACTGGCGCAGCGGCTGGACCTGCGCGATCTGCGCATCATCACCCCGGACCGAGAGGCGCTGTTTCACCACGACCCTGACAATCTGCTGCACAGGTCCAACCCTGACGGGTGCTGCGCCCTGCGCAAGGCAGAACCCTTGCAGCGGGCGCTGCGCGGGTTCGATGGCTGGATTACCGGACGCAAACAGTTTCAGGGCACAACGCGCAGCCAGCTGCAAATGTTTGAACGTGACGAAACCCATCTGAAGGTGAACCCGCTGGCAACATGGCAACCCGCCCAACTGCAGGAATATATGGCGCGCTTTGATCTGCCGCGCCATCCGCTGGTGTCACAGGGCTATCCATCGATTGGCTGCGCGCCCTGCACGGCGCCAGTCACCACAGGCGAAGACCCCCGCGCGGGCCGCTGGCGCGGGCAGGATAAGGTTGAATGCGGCATCCATATCGCAAACGGCCGCGTAATCAGAAGGCAGGCATCATGAGTGTGATTGTAACGGATACCGGCTTCGCGCCGGATACATATTCAGGCATCTGGACAGAGCTTGCACCCGATGCGGATGACGCCGCATTGCAAGATGCGGTGGACCGGCAACAGCCCATCCGCATCAGTTTTCCCGCCTTCAGCGACGGGCGCGGGTTCACGCTTGCCGCGCGGGCGCGGCGCATGGGGTTCACGGGGCGGTTGCGTGCGCAGGGGCATGTCATTGCAGACCAATACGCAATGGCCCGCCGGTCCGGATTTGACGAGGTCGAGATCAGCGCCGACCTGGCGACCCGCCAGCCACAGGCCCAATGGCTGGCCCGCGCCAACTGGCGCGCGCATGACTACCGCAGCGCGTTGCGCCGCACCGGCTGACGCTTGCGAACCTTGAAATGTAGAAAAGGCAAAGGCCCCGAATTTCTTCGGGGCCTTATTTATTTCAATGCTGATAACAGCTGCGCTTATTTGCGATCTTTCAAGGCTGCGCCCAGAATATCACCCAAGGACGCACCTGCATCGGAAGAGCCGAACTGTTCGACGGCTTCTTTTTCTTCTGCAATCTCGCGTGCCTTGATCGACAGACCAATGCGGCGGGTCTTGCTGTCCACAGATGTGACGCGCGCATCAATCTTGTCGCCGACCTGGAAACGCTCGGGGCGCTGGTCTGCACGCTCAAGGGCCAGATCCGAACGGCGGATGAAGGACTTCATGCCGTTGAATTCAACCTCGATGCCGCCTTCCTCGATCGCGCTGACAGTGCATGTCAGGATCGAGCCGCGCTTGACGCCTTCTACCGCATCCGAGAAGCTGTCGTTTTCCAGCGCCTTGATAGACAGGGAGATACGCTCTTTCTCGACATCGACATCGGCCACCACAGCATGCACTGTGTCGCCTTTGCGGTAGTCCTGAATCGCTTCCTCGCCGCGCTGGTCCCAGCTGATGTCGGACAGGTGAACCATGCCGTCGATATCGCCTTCCAGACCGATGAACAGACCGAATTCGGTGATGTTCTTGATCTCGCCTTCGATCTGGGTACCGGCAGGGTGGCTTTCGGCAAACACTTCCCACGGGTTGCGCAGGGTTTGCTTCAGGCCCAGCGACACGCGACGCTTGTCGCCGTCGATTTCCAGAACCATGACGTCAACTTCCTGGCTGGTCGAAACGATCTTGCCGGGGTGCACGTTCTTCTTGGTCCAGGACATTTCGGAAACGTGAACCAGACCTTCGACACCGGCTTCCAGTTCGACAAATGCGCCGTAATCGGTGATGTTGGTCACGCGGCCCTGATGCACGGAACCCAGCGGGTATTTCGCGCCAACCGAATCCCAAGGATCGGCTTGCAGCTGCTTGATGCCAAGGCTGATGCGGTGGGTGTCCTTGTTGATCTTGATGACCTGCACCTTGATCGTTTCACCAATGGTGACAACTTCGGACGGGTGGTTGACGCGGCGCCATGCCATGTCGGTGACGTGCAACAGACCGTCAACGCCGCCCAGATCGACGAACGCACCATATTCGGTGATGTTCTTGACCACACCATCGGTGATCTGGCCTTCGGCCAGTTTGGCGATGACTTCGGCGCGCTGCTCGGCGCGGGATTCTTCCAGAATGGCGCGACGCGACACGACGATATTGCCGCGGCGACGGTCCATTTTCAGAATCTGGAACGGCTGCTTCAGACCCATCAGCGGGCCAGCGTCGCGCACGGGGCGCACATCGACCTGAGAGCCGGGCAGGAACGCCACAGCGCCACCCAGATCGACCGTGAAGCCACCCTTGACGCGGCCAAAGATCGCGCCATCAACGCGGTCCTGATCGGCATAGGCTTTTTCCAGACGGTCCCAAGCGGCTTCGCGGCGGGCTTTTTCACGGCTGATGACAGCTTCGCCACGGGCGTTTTCAACACGCTCCAGGAAAACTTCTACATCATCGCCGACAGCCACTTGCGGGGCTTCGCCGGGGCTTGCAAATTCTTTCAGCTCGACGCGGCCTTCCATCTTGTAGCCGACGTCGATAATGGCCTGACCTGCCTCGATGGCGATCACACGGCCGGTGACAACGCTGCCTTCGGCAGGGGTGTCCATTTCGAGGCTCTCAGCGAGCATTGCCTCGAAGTCTTCCATGGTTGCTTTAGCGCACATTCAGATATGGTTCCTTTTTCATCATGTTTCTGGCCTGACGGTTGACTCCGCCGGTCTTTGGACTGGGATCACGAAAACCGCATAAAGGTTCACCCGGAACGTGCAACAAACACAAAGGGTCGCGGCTTGCGCCCGACCCTGCCCGTTCAGAATGTGACCTTTGGCCTTCTTGATTGCCGGTTTCCTAGCGCCGACATGGTGTTTGCGCAAGTCCGTAATGCCCTGCGGGCGCAAAACAAGTGGTGTTTTGCCGGATTTCCGGCGGAATATACCGGATTCTGGCGCTAAACCTGCGCCAGAAGGGATTTCACGCGCTGCGCCTCATCGATCATACCCCAAGGCGGGTTAATCACCACCATACCGGACCCCACCATCCTGTGGCCCTGCCGGACCGGGGGAAACCCGATCTCGAATATCGCGGCATCGGGCTGGTCTTGTGATATCTGCGCCAGCATCGGCCCATGCAGCCCCGCCTGCAAGACCGGATACCACAGCATTAGCACGCCCACATTCCATTTGCGCCGGATATCGCCCAGAAGTTTGGGCAGACGGTCGTAATCGCCCTTCACCTCATAAGACGGGTCAATCATCAGCACGCCGCGCCGCGGGGTGGGCGGGCAAACCGACAGCGCCATGTCCAGCCCGTCTTCGTGACGCAAAGTCGCAGCGCGGCCCGCCATATTCGCGCGCAGCGCTGCAAATTCGCGCGGATGCAGTTCCGCCAGCGTCAGGCTGTCTTGCGGGCGCAGCATGGTCGCGGCAATCAATGGCGATCCGGGATAGGACGTCTTGCCATGGCGCGCCTGCACCGCGTGCAGCGCAACGCGGTACGGATGGTCGGGGGCAAACCGCGCCTGCATGCGCGCAATGCCTGCTGCCGCCTCTCCGGTTTTCAGGGCTTCGGGGGCATCAAGGGCATACAGCCCGCGCCCCGCATGCGTTTCGATATAGCTTAACGGCTTGTCCTTGGACGTCATGTAATCCAGCACCCACGCCAGAAGCGCGTGTTTCTGGACATCCGCCAGATTTCCGGCATGGTAGATATGTTGATAAGACAGCATGTGCCCGTCTTGCACCGATTTCCCGCGCGCCACAATGGGGCAATGGCCGCGCCGACGCGATCATCGCCCCCATTCACGCAAGTCAGGTCAATCGCCGTGCGACACGCAACTGGCTTCCAACCCGCGACAGGCCAGAAAAACACCGCTCATGCCGTTTTGGTCATTTACACCGATATCAAACGCACCTGCCGCTTCATTGGCTTGCGGGCCGTAGAATCCGCCCTGCACATTGCCGCCGGCTGCCCCCCCATTGAAGGTGAATGTGCTGGCGTTGGTCGATGCGAACTGGCCGGTTTGCCCGTCAATCGTCACATTGTTGAATCCGGCGCTGACGGGCGTGCCAATATCGCGCAGTGACCCGTCCATTTTGCCCGACAAAAGGGCCGTGTCGAAATTCACAGTCAGGCGAATGCCACCATCTACAATGCCGCCCTGCCCGTCCACAATCGCACCGCCCGTGAACTGGCCCTGATAATCCTGCACCCCTTGCGGCATGACAAGCCGCGTTGCAGCGCGATCCGGCGCGGATTGATACAAGCGGTGATAGGAATGCGTGATTTCACCGTCGCTGGTATGATCCAGACGCAGACTGCCAGCATAGGCATATTCGCCCGCCATGCGCCCTTCCAGCCGCGCGGTTTCGGTTGTGCCCTCCGGCCCACCCACCACGCGACAACTTGCGCCGGAATAATCGGCGCAAATCACGATCATGTCTTGCAAGATTCCATCTTCAAACTGAAACTGAACCTCACCAGACTCCCGCATCGTGGCAAGAACGCGCGACTCCTCCTCGGGGGCGCCGGAAATCTGGCTAAGCACGCCGGTAAAGCTGCGCGTCGCGCTGGGTGACTTGCTGCTACTGCTGCCACCACCACCAGCGCCGCCGCTGCCACCGCTACATGCCGAAAGAAAGAAAAGCGACCCGACAAGGGCCGTGCCGAAAAAACTTTTGCTCATAATCTGCCTCACTCAAAAAATCGCGTCTTGTGCGCGAGTTAGCGGCAGAGTCCGCCTTGGGGCGTCGAATGTCAATCCGCGCGCATCATGTCGCAGTACAGGTGTTGCGCGCGCGACTCAGGTTTTGAAACCGGTATTGCGGAAATCGCGACCTGCCCCGGCGGCAGGTCAGCGCGAGGTCTGTTCCGAAGGACGCAGCGCCAGCCAGATCAGCGCGCCCCCCGCCAGCACAAGGAAGGGCAGCATGGCCATATTCACCAGTTGCCAGCCCGCCTCGGTCGTCCCGCCAGAGCAATTCATCAACGACCCCGAACTGAGGGAGGCCAGAAACACGCCGCCGAAAACAATCATGTCATTCAGGCCCTGAACCCGGCCGCGTTCTTCGACCGAATAGGACGCGGTCAGCATGGATGTCGCGCCGATAAAGCCGAAATTCCACCCCACGCCCAACAGGATCAGCGCGATGTAAAACTGCTCCAACTCCACCCCGGACATGGCAACCGCGCCCGCGCCTGCCAAAATCACCAGCCCGAGCCCCACGATATTGCGCGCGCCAAACCGCGCAATCAGATGGCCCGTGAAGAAGGACGGCGCATACATGGCCAGCACATGCGCCGACACGATATTTGCCGCATCCGAAGTGTCAAACCCGCAGCCCACCACGGCCAGCGGCGTGGACGTCATAACAAGGTTCATCAACGCATAGGCCACTGTCCCGCAAATAATGGCCACGGCAATCACCGGCGTTTGCAACATTTCACGCCGCGACCGGCCTTGCGGCAGGCTCAGGTCCGGTTTGGCAGGCGTTGGAATGTCCAGCATGCTCAGCAAGGCCATGCCCGCAAGGTTCAGCAGGATGACCCCCAGATAGGTCGCCAGAAACGGCACCGGCATCGCATCGGCCGTAAAGGATACCAGTTGCGGGCCAAAGACCGCCGACAAAAGCCCGCCTGCCATGACATAGGAAATGGCCTTGGGGCGGAATTCGGGGCTGGCCGTGTCGGTCGCCGCAAAGCGGTAGAACCCGTTGGCCGACATGTAGACGCCGGTCAGCAATGACCCGAACAGGAACAACAAGAAACTGTCCAGCATCAGCGCATAGGCCCCGATGGCCGCGCCCACGGCCCCTGCCCCGCAGGCCACCCAGAAGCCCGCACGCCGCCCGTAGGCCTGCATGAACCCCGACAGCGGCGTGGCCGTCAGCATGGACCCCAGAACGATCAGCGAAATCGGTAACGTGGCCCAGCACGGGTTGGGCGCCAGGATCTGACCCGCCAGCCCGCCAATGATGAAAATCACCGGAAGCTGTGCGCCCACAACCGCCTGCGCGGCCACAAGCACGATTACATTGCGCTTGGCGCGGGCATCATCATGGGTTGCAATCATGTCTGTCATACGCGCAGGATTAGCCAATCGCTGCATCAAGGAAAAGGGGAATTTTACATGTGCACCAGTTTGTCGCGCAGGGTGCGTTGATGGTCGGGCGTATTCTGACATCCGAGGATTGCATGGCCGAAGGGGCCGCATGGCTGGCCAAGGCTGAGCCGCGCTTTGCCCATGCGCTGGAACTGACCGGCACGCCCCCCCTGCGCAGGCGCGATGACGGCTTTGCGCAATTGCTGTCCGCGATTGTCAGCCAGCAGGTCAGCACCCATGCCGCGCGCGCCATCTGGGGCCGTATGGAAGATGCGGGCCTGACCACGCCCGCCGCTGTTCTGGCCGCCGATGATGCGACACTGCGCGCGCCAGGCCTGTCGGGGCAGAAAATGCGCTATGCCCGCGCGCTGGCCAGTGCGGGCATTGATTTCGACGCCTTGCGCACCCTGCCCGATGCAGATGTCACCCGCATTCTGGTCGAGGTGCCGGGCATTGGCCGCTGGACCGCCGAGATCTACGCCATGTTCAGCCTTGGGCGCGCAGATGTGTTTGCCCCCGCCGATCTGGCCTTGCAGGAATCCGCGCGCCGCCTGTTCGGGCTGCAGGACCGCCCCCGAGAGGCCGCCTTGCGCACCATGGCCGCCGCATGGTCGCCATGGCGCACAGTTGCAGCGGGGCTGCTATGGGCCTATTACCGCGTGGAAACCGACAGGGAAGGCATTATATGACCCGTATTCTGACATCTGCCCGCAAGGGTGCGCCGCAAGGGCAGGCAAAATCTGCCGTGATTTTCGTGCATGGTTATGGCGCGGATGGCGCCGACCTGCTGGGACTGGCCGACCCGTTGGGTCCGCATATGCCCCATACGGCGTTTTATGCGCCCAACGCGCCCGAACGCTGCACCGGCAACCCGATGGGGTTTCAATGGTTCCCCATTCCATGGCTGGACGGATCCTCCGAGGAAGCGGCGCTGACAGGACTGGAAGCCGCCGCAAGCGATCTGGATGCGTTCATCGATCAGGTGCTGGCCGATGAAGGGCTGACAGCGGACGCGCTGGCGCTGGTGGGGTTTTCCCAAGGCACGATGATCAGCCTGCATGTGGCCCCGCGCCGCAAGGAGGCGCTGGCGGGGATCGTGGGGTTCTCGGGGCGGCTGATGCAACCCGAACATCTGGCCGATGACGCCCTGTCCTACCCACCTGTTCTGCTGGTCCATGGCGATCAGGACGAAGTCGTGCCCCCGCAGTCACTGTCCGACGCCGCAGACGCGCTGACAGCGGCAGGGTTTGAAACCTATGCGCATGTGTCAAAAGGCACAGGCCACGGCATCGCGCATGACGGTCTGTCCCTTGCGCTGTCCTTCTTGCGCGACAAACTGCCGGGGTAACAGCAGTCGCTGGGAATAAAGCCCGCGCCACAGGTCGGGCCGGGGTCTGCCGGTCCGGCGTGGGTGGAGTTCACTTTATGCTGGCGGCACACTCCGGCATCAAAGGTTTGGCGTGTCGCTGGCAAAATCAGCAGGCCGCGGGACGGCCCACCGATAGCGTGGGCCACCCTACGGCCTTGGCTCCGCGCTTTTGGGATGCTACACGGGGCGCGGACGCTATCCAAATCACTTAGCGTCACTGGCGCCGCCACTCCTCCAGAAGTTTGTTAAATTCTGTATCACCCAGTTTCGCTTTTGGCCAATGCGCAGGCCAAGTTCTGCTATCGGGTCCAGAACCATCCGCCAAGGTCACGCTGCCATCGCCAAAACAAAGCTCTAGAGTGCAGCGTTTTTCAACATCCGCAGTCAATTGGCAGTTGCGGAACCCCAGTCCTTTTTCACCCTTGTTCCCATGGTGGAAAAAGTCCGGCCAATCTTGATCATGATAATGCGTAAAC
>NZ_JBHYFM010000007.1:0-140384 GCF_051859525.1 Roseinatronobacter sp.
GCGCCGGTTCTGGTCTGGTATCTGCTGGGCGAGGATCCGGGCCAGTTGACGCTGGTGGGGGGCGCGGTGGTGATTGCAGTGCTGCTGGCGTCGAATCTGGTGGTGATGTGGCAGTTGCGCCGCAACCGGATGCTGGTGCGGTAGGGGTTATGGGATATTGCCGCAAGGTGCGGGACAAGGCCGCAGGCCGCCGCACCATCGGCGGGCCGTCCCGCGGCCTGCCGATTTGGCCAGCGACACGCCAGGCCTTTATAGTCCGGAGTATGCAGCCAGCATAAAGTGAATTTCACCAACGCCGGATCGGCAGACACCGGCCCACCGATGGCGCGGGCTTTATTCAGGCACGAAAGACCCCATCAGCCCCAAGGATTGCCCGCGCGCGTTTGGCGCGCAGTCGGGGCAATCCCGTTTTCCTTTGCCAGTTGCACAAGCGCTGCAATGCGGTTTTCTGTGTTCGGATGCGTCGAAAACAGTTTGTCACGCTTATGGACGTGCAGCGGGTTGATGATGAACATATGCGCGGTTTGCGGGTTCTGTTCCGCGCGGTCATAGTCGATGCGCGATGCGAATCCCTGTATCTTCTCCAGCGCGGATGCCAGCCACATCGGGTTGCCGCAGATTTCTGCGCCCACGCGGTCGGCCTCGTATTCGCGCGACCGCGAAATCGCCATCTGCACCACGGCCGCCGCCAGTGGCGCCAGAATCATGACTGCAATCATCGCAATCGCACCGCCCGCCCCCTGATTGCGCCCGCCGCGAAAGAACAGCGCGAAATTGGCCAGCATGGAAATGGCACCTGCAAAGGTCGCCGTGATCGTCATGATCAAGGTGTCATAATTGCGGATATGCGCCAGTTCATGCGCCATTACGGCGGCAACCTCCTCGCGCGACATGCGCCGCAACAGGCCGGTGGTGGCGGCAACGGCGGCGTTTTCGGGGTTGCGCCCTGTGGCAAAGGCGTTTGGCTGGTCTTCGTCAATGACATAGACGCGCGGGTGCGGCATGCCTGCATCATCGGCCAGCTTGTGCACCATGCGTTGCAGATCCGGATGAACCTGACTGTTGCATTCCTGTGCGTTATGCATGCGCAAAACGGCCTTGTCGGAATTCCAATAGGCAAAGGCATTCATCCCTGCCGCCACGGCAAGTGCGATCAGCAAACCTGCACCGCCGCCAATTGCATAACCCACGCCCATGAAAAGCGCGGTCATGGCAGCCATCAATATTGCGGTCTTGAAGTAGCCTGTCATCGAAACGCCCCCGATTGCAATGCGTTCGATATGGGCAGAAGTGAACGGGCATGCAAGATCTGATGAACGCGCGAAATCAGCGCACCGGGCGCGAGGGGGCGATATATATGACGCTGCATATCAATAAATGGTGAGCCGGACAGGATTCGAACCTGTGACCCGCTGATTAAAAGTCAGCTGCTCTACCAACTGAGCTACCGGCCCACACATCTCGGGCTACTTAGAAAAGCGCGGTCGCGGGGTCAAGGGCGAAATGCGCTTTTTGCGCAGTAATTGGTATCAATGTTGAAAAGACGTCTGGTCAGGCGGCCGCACGCCACTTATATCGCGCGGATGATGGACATAAACGCCCCCTTGGCCTTCGTCAAAATGCATGGCGCGGGAAATGACTTTGTCATTATCGACTCGATGCATCTTGCAGGCGGGGTGATGACGGCGGCGCTGGCCGCGGCGATTGGCGATCGTCATCGCGGCGTGGGTTTTGACCAGCTTGCGGAATTGCGCGCCTCGAATGTGGCTGATCTGGACCTTGATTTCTGGAATGCCGACGGGTCGCGGGCGGGGGCGTGCGGGAATGCGACGCGCTGTGTCGCGCAAATGGTCATGGCGGCGCGCGGGCTGGACAGGCTGCGCATTCGCACAGCGCGCGGGGTGTTACTGGCGGAAAACCGGCAGGGCCAGATTTGGGTGAATATGGGTGCCCCGCTGTTGGACTGGCAGGATATTCCACTGGCGCAGGATTGCGACATCGATCATTTGCCGCTGGATGGTGACCCTGCCGCCGTTGGCATGGGCAACCCGCATTGCGTTTTCTTCGTGGCCGATGCAGACAGCGCGCCAGTGGCCGAACAGGGGCGCAAGGTCGAACATACCCCGCTGTTCCCGCAATCCACAAATGTCGAATTTGCCAGCGTGACTGGGCCGGACCACCTGCGCCTGCGTGTGTGGGAACGGGGCACGGGCATAACGCTTGCCTGCGGGTCCGGGGCTTGTGCAACGGCGGTGGCCGCGCACCGGCGCGGGCTGACGGGACGGCAGGTGCGCATTGATGCAGATGGCGGGCAGTTGCTGGTGGACTGGCGTGATGATGGCGTGTGGTTGTCCGGCCCCGTGGCGCGTGTTTTTGACGCCACGCTGTCGGCTGAATTCCTTGCGGGTCTAACATGAGTGCGCCTGTTTTCACCACTTTGGGCTGCCGCCTGAACGCTTACGAGACCGAGGCGATGAAGGCCCTTGCCGAAGCCGCGGGTGTGCAGGGGGCGGTTGTCGTCAATACCTGCGCAGTCACGGCAGAAGCAGTGCGCAAGGCACGGCAGGAAATCCGCCGTCTGCGCCGCGAACACCCTGATGCGCCCATCATCGTGACCGGCTGTGCTGCGCAGACCGAACCCGAAACATTTGCCGCCATGCCCGAAGTGACCCGCGTTATCGGCAATACCGAAAAAATGCAGGCCGACACATGGGCGCAACTGACCCCTGACCTGATCGGGGCGACCGAACGCGTGCAAGTTGATGACATCATGTCAGTGCGCGAAACCGCAGGCCATCTGATTGACGGGTTTGGCACGCGCGCGCGCGCCTATGTGCAGGTGCAAAACGGCTGTGACCATCGCTGCACCTTCTGCATTATCCCCTATGGGCGGGGCAATTCGCGGTCAGTTCCCGCAGGCGTGGTGGTGGAACAGATCAAGCGACTGGTCGGCCAGGGTTATAACGAGGTTGTTCTGACAGGCGTGGACCTGACAAGTTGGGGCGCGGATTTGCCCGCAACCCCGCGACTGGGCGATCTGGTGCGCCGCATCCTTAAACTGGTGCCCGACCTGCGCCGTCTACGCATTTCCTCTATCGATTCGATCGAGGCCGACCCTGCATTGATGGAAGCCATCGCGACCGAGGCCCGTTTGATGCCGCATCTGCACCTGTCCTTGCAGGCGGGTGATGATATGATCCTTAAACGCATGAAACGTCGTCATCTGCGTGATGACGCGATCCGCTTTTGCGAAGACGCCCGCAGCTTGCGCCCCGACATGGTGTTCGGCGCGGACATCATTGCGGGCTTTCCCACGGAAACTGACGCGATGTTCGCCAATTCCCTGAAGCTGGTGGATGAGTGCGGCCTGACATTCCTGCATGTGTTCCCGTTCAGCCCGCGCAAGGGCACGCCGGCGGCGCGTATGCCGCAATTGGGGGGCAAGACCATCCGCGACCGTGCCGCACGCCTGCGCGATGCGGGTGCGCGCGCCTGCGCGACACATCTGGCCCAACAGCAGGGTAGGCGCCACCGCGTGTTGATGGAAAACCCCCATATGGGCCGCACCGAACAGTTTACCGAAGTGGATTTCACAGCGCCGCACCCTGTCGGCGCCATTGTGGATGTCGAAATCACCGGCAAAACTGATACCCGCCTTCTGGCCTGACCCCCTTGCGCCTGCGCCGCAGGGCTGTAGCTTGGCGCGGCCAGTCCAAGACTGATTGCCAGTTTCCAACCTACAAGGACCACACCCATGACCAACGCTGTTGAAACCCGCCTGTCCGACCTTGGCCTGACCCTGCCGGACGCGCCTGCACCTGCCGCCAATTATGTGCCGTTTGTCCAAAGCGGAAATCTGGTGTTTGTGTCCGGCCAGATCAGTTCAGGGGCGGATGGTCTGATTTGCGGCAAGCTGGGCGGGGATCTGGACGTGGCCCAAGGCACCGAGGCCGCCAAAGCCTGCGCGCTGGCGCTGATTGCGCAGCTGCGTGTTGCCTGTGACGGGGATTTGTCGCGCCTGAAACGCGTGGTCAAGCTGACGGGGTTTGTCAACAGCACGCCTGATTTCACGGACCAGCCCAAGGTCGTCAACGGGGCCTCGGACCTTATGGTTGCCGTATTCGGCGACGCGGGGCGTCATGCCCGTGCCGCAGTTGGTGCGCCGTCCCTGCCGTTGGGCGTCGCGGTCGAGATTGAGGGCGTATTTGAAATCGTGTGACGCGACATGCTTTGGCGCTGGATCGACAAACCGCTGGTGCGATTCCCGTCTGCGCGCAACAGGGAGTGTTAAGTTGGCGAATTCCGGGTTGAAGCTGCCACCCAAGGTGCGGGACAAGGCCGCAGGCCATCGCGCCATCGGCGGGCCGTCCGCGGCCTGCCGATTTGGCTGATGACAGTCCAAGGCTTCTAGCGCTGGAGCATGCAGCCTGCATAAAGTGAACTTCCATACCGAGGGATCGGTAGACCCCGGCCCACCGATGGCGCTGGCTTTATCCAAGTGCGACGGCGCGCAACAGGCCAACAGCACCCGCACCCACTGTGCTTCACTTTATCGGTTCTGCATTAGCGTTTCTTCATCGCCGCCTGAAGCGCTGCACCCAAGCCGCCCATCTGGGGCGCGGCATCTGCCTTTGGTTGCGCTTTCCCCTGTGGTTTCGGGGCCGCTTTGTGTTTGCCGGTGTCACGGGGGGCAGGGGCCGTCTCTGCCCCGCCATCCTTGCGCATGCTTAGCCCGATGCGTTTGCGCGGCACGTCCACTTCGACCACGCGCACGCGCACCACATCACCGGTTTTCACCACGTCATGCGGGTCCTTGACGAAACGGTCGGCCAGTTGGCTGACATGGACAAGCCCGTCCTGATGCACGCCAATATCCACAAAGGCCCCGAAGGCCGCGACATTGGTGACCGTTCCTTCCAGTGACATGCCGGGGCGCAGATCGGTGATTGAATCGATCCCGTCGGCAAAACTGGCGGTCTTGAATTCGGGTCGCGGGTCGCGGCCCGGTTTTTCCAGCTCGTTCAGAATATCGCGCACGGTGGGCAGGCCGAAACTGTCATCGACAAAATCAGCAGGTTCCAGTGACCGCAGAACCGATGGCGCGGCCATCAGCGCGGTCAGGTCCTTGCCCGTTGCCTTGACGATGCGCCGCGCCAGTGCATAGGCTTCGGGGTGGACAGATGATGCGTCCAGCGGTTCCGCCCCGTCACGAATGCGCAAGAAACCCGCTGCCTGTTCAAAGGCTTTGGGGCCAAGGCGGGCCACCTTCAGCAATTCCTTGCGGGTCTTGAACGGACCCGTTCCATCGCGGTGCGCAACAATGGCTTCGGCCAGTGTTTGGCCCAGCCCCGACACGCGCGCCAGAAGCGGCGCGGATGCGGTGTTCAGGTCCACGCCAACCGCGTTCACCGCATCCTCGACCACGGCATCCAGCATCCGCGCAAGGCGGGACTGGTTCACATCATGCTGATACTGGCCGACGCCAATGCTTTTGGGGTCAATCTTGACCAGCTCTGCCAGCGGGTCCTGCAAGCGCCGCGCAATCGACACAGCGCCGCGCAAACTGACATCCAGTTCCGGAAATTCCGCCGAGGCCAGCGCAGACGCCGAATAGACGGACGCGCCCGCTTCGGACACCACAACCTTGGTGGGTTTTGCACTGCCCGGAAGCTGCGCCAGCAAATCGCCCACCATACGTTCGCTTTCGCGGCTGGCCGTGCCGTTGCCGATTGCGATCAAGGCGACCTTATGGCGCGCGATCAGCGCCGCCAGCGTGGCCTGTGCGCCGCGCAGGTCGTTCTTGGGCTGGAACGGATAGATGGTTGCAGTGTCCAGCAATTTTCCCGTGCCGTCCACCACGGCAACCTTGCAGCCGGTGCGAATGCCCGGATCAATACCCAGTGTCACGCGGTTGCCTGCCGGGGCGGCCAGCAACAGGTCATGCAGGTTGCGCGCGAAGACGCGAATGGCTTCTTCCTCGGCGCGTTCGCGCAATTCGGCCATCAGGTCGATGGTCAGCGACAGTTTCAGCTTGATACGCCATGTCCAGTCACATGCCGCCGCCAGCCAGTCATCCGCCGCGCCATTGCCGCCAATCCCCACATTTGCGCGCACCATGCGTTCAACTGGCGCGGGGTCCGGCAGTGTCAGGTCCAGATGCAGGATGCCTTCGTTGCGGCCGCGCAGCATGGCAAGGGCGCGGTGGCTGGGGCAGGTTTTCAGCGCTTCGGAATGGGCGAAGTAATCGCTGAACTTCGCGCCTTCAGCTTCCTTGCCATCCGCGACAGTGGCGGCAATCGCGCCGTGGCTGCGCATATGGTCGCGCAAACGGCCCAGCAAGGCCGCATCTTCCGACAGGCGTTCGGCCAGAATGTCCCGCGCGCCGGTCAGTGCCGCCTTGGTGTCGGGCACGGCATCGGACACATAGGCGGGGGCCAGCGCTTGCGGGTCGCGCCGTTCGGTCAATATGGCATCCAGCAGCGGTTCCAACCCGTTTTCGCGCGCGATCATGGCCTTGGTGCGGCGCTTGGGTTTGTAGGGCAGATACAGGTCTTCCAGCGTGGCCTTGGTGTCGGCCCCCGCAAGGGCACGCGCCAGATCGTCTGTCAGCTTGCCCTGCTCGGATATGGATTTCAAAATCGCTGTGCGCCGGTCTTCCAATTCGCGCAGATAGGTCAGGCGTTCGGCCAGCAGGCGCAACTGCGCATCATCCAGCCCGCCGGTCACTTCCTTGCGATAGCGCGCGATGAAGGGCACCGTTGCCCCTTCGTCCAGCAGCGCAATGGCGGCCTGAACCTGTTGCGGACGGGCGTTGACATCAGTGGCAATGCGGGCGGCGATCTGGGGGGCGGTCATGACACTCCTGAACAGCTATGGACTGGGAAAACCCTCGATACCTGCGGGCAAACACGGCGGCAAGCCCTGTCAGGCGCTTACGCCATACCGCGCCATGAACATGCTGACGGTCCCGTCCGTAATGCGTGCAATTTCGGCATCGGTCACTTCGGTCTGCACCCCGCACAACATGCGATCACATAGCGTTGTCTGGCACAGCTGAAAGAACTGGTCGGCGGCAAGATCGATATCATCAATGGCCAGCGTGCCCCGTGCCACGGCCTGCCGGAAATAGGCCCCAAGCCGCGCGCGCCCCAGTTCCGGCCCGTTTTCATAGAATGCCTGCCCGATCTCCGGAAATCGCGGGGCCTCGGACACGCAAATGCGAAACATGGCAATGCCGAAATCAGACATCAGATAGCTTATCAGGCGTTGCGCTGCCCCATGCAGTGCCTGACACGGCGGCGCATCGGGAGAGAGGAATTCAAGCGCGGCATCGGCAAGGTTCAGAATCTCGGTCTGGTAGACTTCGGTGAAAAGCTGTCTTTTGTCAGGAAAGTAGCTGTAGAGCGTGGCCTTGGAAACGCCTGCAACGCGGGCAATGTCATCAACATTCGCGCGTTCATAGCCCATTTCCACGAAAACCTGTCGCGCGCCGTCCAGAACCTGCCTGAATTTCCGCCCTTGCCTGATTTTTTGCGTTGTCACTGACCCAGCATCCCCCCTGTGGTCTGCAAGAATAGTCGCTGGAAATCGGCAAGGAAAGCGCACAATATGCCAATACGACGTTTCACATGTTAAATCCGGGTCAAGATGGTCGAAATATTCCTGAAAACATTGCCATTCTTTGCCCTGATAGGTGTTGGCTTCGGTGCGGGCCGGTCGGGTTTCTTTCCGACACAGGCTACGGCATATCTGACGAAATTCGTCTTTTACTTTGCACTGCCGGCTATGCTGTTCGGGTTCGCCGCCAATCTTAGCTTTGCGGACCTGCTGGATATGCAGGCAGCGGGGGCGTATTTGCTGGCCTGTGCGGTGGTCTACGGTGTGGTCATGCTGGTTGCCTTCTTGCGCCGCGCGAAACTGGATACCGCCACCATCGAGGCCCATTGCGCCGTTATCGGCAATACCGGATTCCTGGGCGTGCCAATGCTGGTTGTCCTGCTGGGCGAGGCGTCGGTCAAAACGGTGCTGCTGGTGCTGACCATTGACCTGATTGTGTTCTCATCGCTGTTTACCGTGCTGATTACCTTTGCGCGGGGCGGGGGGGTGAACTGGCGATTGCCTGCGCGTCTGTTCGGGGCGGTGCTGCGCAACCCGATGGTGGTTGCCATGGTGCTGGGGCTGGCGTGGTCTGCAACCGGCTGGCAGGTGCCAGTGCCTGCCAATGATTTCCTGACCCTGCTGGGCGCTGCGGCCACACCATGTGCATTGTTTGCAATCGGTGCGTCCCTTGCCGACAAGAAGGTCGAGCGGTTGCAGATCGTGTCCTGGCTGTCCTTTGCCAAACTTTTCCTGCACCCTGCTGCGGTGGCTGTGGCCGCGCTGGGCCTGTTTGCGGTGGACCCCTATGTCGCGGGTGTGCTGATCGCGGCGGCGGCCCTGCCGGTTGCCGGCAATGTGTTCATTCTGGCGCAGCATTATCAGGCTGGCCCCGCGCGGGTTTCGGCCACGATTCTGGTATCGACACTGGTCAGTATTGTTACGGTTCCGGTCGTGATTGCATGGGTCTCCGGCTTCTGACACAGTGCCGGAAAATGAACGGAGAATGCTATGGAAACGGTTTCTGAAAACGCATGTTTCGGGGGGGTGCAAGGGGTGTATCGGCACGCATCGGCGGCGCTGGGCTGTGAAATGACCTTCGGGTTGTTCCTGCCAGCCGAGGCGCGGCTGCATCCTGTGCCGGTGCTTTGGTATCTGTCGGGCCTGACCTGCACGCATGAGAACGCGATGACCAAGGCGGGCGCGCAGGCACATGCGGCCGCGCATGGTCTGGCACTGGTGTTTCCCGACACGTCCCCGCGCGGGGACGACGTGGCCAATGATGATGCCTATGATCTGGGGCAGGGCGCGGGCTTCTATGTGAATGCCACACAAGACCCGTGGGCCAAACACTACCGCATGTGGGACTACATCACCGATGAATTGCCGCGTGTCCTGATGGCCAATTTCGCGCTAGAAGAAGACCGTCAGGCGATCACCGGCCATTCCATGGGCGGGCATGGCGCGCTGTGCATGGCCATGCATCTGCCCGGACGTTTTGCGTCTGTGTCCGCCTTCGCGCCGATTGCAAACCCGAGTGCCAGTGACTGGGGGCGCAAGCAATTCGGCGCGTATCTGGGCGATGATGAACGCACATGGGCCGCCCATGATTCCAGCCTGCTGATGGCCGAGCACGGATTCCGTGGCGAGTTGCTGATAGATCAGGGTGCGTCTGACCAGTTTCTGGACCTGCTGCGCCCCGAAGCGCTGGCCCATGCGATGGCTGCACGCCGCCAGTCCGGCACGTTCCGCATGCAGGCAGGGTATGACCACAGCTATTTCTTCGTTTCCAGCTTCATAGGCGAACATGTCGCCTTTCATGCGAAGGCGCTTGCACAATGACCCGCGATATTCATGCCGTGGTATTTGACATTGGCAATGTCCTGATCGGCTGGAATCCGGAACAGTTTTATGATGCCATAATCGGGTCAGACCGGCGCAAAGCGTTGTTCGCGGCGGTCGATCTGGACGGGATGAATGCCCGTGTCGACCGTGGCGCGCCGTTTCATGCCACGGTTCTGGGCATGATTGACGACCACCCCGACTGGGAGCGCGAGATCATGATCTGGCATGACCGCTGGGTTGACATGATCGCGCCGGTTATTGCGCCCTCTGTGCAGATATTGCGCAATCTGCGCGCGCAATCCGTTCCGGTATTCGCATTGTCGAATTTTGGCGATGATACATTCACCATGGCGCAGGAAAAATACGATTTCCTGCACGAGTTTGACCGCGCGTTTATTTCGGGCCGTCTGGGCGTAATGAAACCCGAAGCGCGCATATATCAGATATTGGAAGATGAAACTGGTGTCGCGCCGGAAAACCTGTTCTTTATTGATGATCGCGCGGATAATATTGACGCTGCTGTGTCACGCGGTTGGGCGGGGCATGTGTTCCAGTCCACCGACGGCCTGAAAAATGCGCTTGCACAGTTGGGGTTGCCAAACTGAGGTATAAAGAGGGGTGGAATGACATTTCCCATCATTTCTGCAGATATTGAACCGCATCTGAACTGGAGAGAGTTGACAGCCGCCATTGAACAAGCGCACCGGCTGCCAAAAGCGGAAATCAGCGACAGTTTTCTGTACCGGCGCGGTGATACCTTATTGTCGCGCGCGGCATGGATTGACGGGATGGGGGCTTTGGTGAAAACCGCGTCAATATTCCCCGACAATCCATCGCAGGGCCTGCCGTCTGTGAATGGCGGTGTGTCGCTGTTTTCCGATACAGACGGCACATTGCAGGCGATGGTTGATTTTCATCTGGTCACAAAATGGAAAACCGCAGGCGACAGTTTGCTGGCGGCGCAGTATCTGGCACGCCCTGACAGCCGCAACATCACGCTTGTGGGGGCCGGCGCGGTCGCGCGCAGCATGCATTCCGCTTATCGCGCGGTCTTTCCTGATGCCAGTTTCACAGTCTGGAGTCGCCGTTTTGACACCGCCGCAGAACTGGCGGCAGAGTTGCCGGATGCCGTGGCCACGCAGGATCTGGAACAGGCGGTGGCGCAGGCTGATATCATCTGCACCGCCACCATGAGCACAACGCCGGTCATTTTTGGCGAATGGCTGCAACCGGGCCAGCATCTGGACCTGATCGGGGCCTATCGTCCGGACATGCGCGAGGTTGATGACATCGCATTGCAGCGCGCAGCCCTGTTCGTTGATAGCCGTGATACGACGCTGGACCATATCGGGGAACTGAAAGATCCCTTGTCACGAAATGTTATTGACCGCAGCAATATTCAGGCTGATTATTATGACATGGCCAGTGGTTTATTCAAAAGGCCATCCCCCGATGCAATTACAATTTGCAAAAATGGAGGGGGGGCGCATCTGGACTTGATGACATGCCATTATATTATGTCAAAATGGCATGAAAGGATTGTTGATTGTTAAACTCATGTGACTTGCCAAGCTGCGGTTTTTCGTGCAGGAGTAAGTCGAAAATTAGTAAGAGGGTGTCATGATTGACCTGAATGAACTTTCCTTGGCTGATCTTAAAAAACTGCAGAAAGACGTCGCAAAAGCAATCGACAGTTTCCACGATCGGGAACGCAGGGCCGCAATCGCCGAACTGGAAGTTGTTGCAAAGGAACGCGGTTTCACGCTGGCGCAGTTGCTGGACGAAACCGTTGTAAAGCCACGCAAACCCGTTGCGCCAAAATATGCAAACCCCGCCGACCCGTCGGAAACATGGTCCGGTCGCGGGCGGAAACCGCGCTGGGTTGTGGCTGCGTTGGATGCCGGAAAAAAACTTGATGATCTGGCCATCTGAACCGCGTGTTTCAAACTGCACATAGTGTCTACAGGTTTCTGACTGACTTTTATACAATAATGGCCGATCGAAATATCGGCCTTATTTCTGCTGGTGTTGCGTTTTTTACGCTTTTGGCCGTGTTTCCAGCAATTGCGGCCTTTATTTCCTTATTTGGCGTTTTCGCGGATCCGGTCGCGTTGCAGCAACAGTTGTCGCTGATACAGGATCTGGTTCCGCCCGCCGCCTTCACCTTGCTTGAAAATCAAGTCATGCGGTTGGTGTGGTCAAATGACGGGACATTGGGCTGGGCCGGTTTGCTGTCGACATTGACGGCATTGTTTCTGGCGCGGCAGGGCGTGGATGCCATGCTGCGTGGCATGAACGCGATTTATGACAGCCCGCGGCGCACGGGCACGCGGCACTATATGGCTGTGGCGGTAATTACGCTGGGTATGGTGCTGGCCGGTATCGTGGCACTGCTGGCGCTTCTTGTTCTGCCCGTGGTTCTGGCGTTCTTCCCCTTGGCGGGGTTAAGCGCGCTTCTGGTCGAAGTGTCGCGCTGGTCGGTCACTTTCGGGTTGGTCGCGCTGTGGCTATGGGTGTTTTACCGCATTGGTCCGGTGCGCAGCCGTGGCAGCCATGCCAGTATCCGGCCCGGGCTGGCGCTTGCCATGGTTCTTTGGATTCTGGTGTCGGTGGGGTTTTCCTACTTCCTGTCGAATTTCGGCCGCTACAATGAAGTATACGGATCACTTGGTGCCGTCGTGGCCCTGTTGATGTGGTTTTACCTGTCGGCCTATGTGGTGCTGTTGGGGGGCGTGCTGAACGCCATGATCGACAGGGGGCGCAATGTTGCGACCGCCGCGCCTAGCCCCATGTCGGATGGAAACGACCCGCAGGCGACAGAGTGAAAATTTCAAACCCGCTGTCGGTGACGCCGATCGAGTGTTCGAACTGTGCAGACAGCATCTTGTCGCGTGTGATGGCGGTCCAGTCATCGGCCAGAACCACGGTTTCCGCGCGGCCCAGATTGACCATCGGTTCAATGGTGAAAAACATGCCCGCTTCCAGCTTCGGCCCGCTGCCAGCGCGCCCGTAATGCAGGACATTGGGCGGGGAATGGAACACCCGCCCCAGCCCGTGCCCGCAGAAATCGCGCACCACTGACATGCGCTGGCTTTCGACATAGGACTGGATCGCGTGGCCAATATCGCCGAAGGTGTTGCCGGGCCGGACCGCCTCGATGCCCAGCATCAGCGCGTCATATGTCACCTGAATCAGCCGCTCGGCACGCCGTGGCACCTTGCCCGCGACATACATGCGCGACGTGTCGCCAAACCAGCCATCCACAACCACCGTCACGTCAATGTTCAGGATATCCCCGTCCTTCAGCACATCATCGCTGCGGCGTTTTTCGGGGTCTTTGGATATTGTTTCATCCTTGCTCATGGGGATGGGGGCACCGGGTATGCCGTGGCAAACGACATGATTGACCGAAATACAGCTGGCGTGCTGATAGCCCCGATACCCGATTGTGGCCGATGTTGCCCCTGCGGCATTCACCATTTCGGTGATCATGGCGTCCAGCGTGCCGGTCGTTTGCCCCGGATGAATATGCTGCGCAATATCGTCCAGTATTTTCGCCGCCAGCTGGCCAGCCTTGTTCATTCCGGCAAAGTCTGCCGGTTCGTGAATGCGAATGCCGTCTTTCGTAACGTGGCCTTTGTGTAACTCGTCCAAGAATGCCTCCGTTGGGGCTTGATCTGCTTCAGCTTTGCCTCAATAGCGGGATTAGGATACTCAGGCAATGTTATGCATTTCGCGTTAAGATGATTCTTTAAGTTATTGCGGGGCTTTTATGTTCGGAGACAAGGATTCCCAGGGGAAACCCCAGGGCAATGCCGAACGCGCTGCCATACTGGCGCGCGCATTTAGCGATGCGCAAACCCTGCTGCATCAATGTCTGTCAGAGCATCGTGAAAGCGCCCTTCAGCATACGTTGGAGATGGTTGGCAAGGCCATGGGGGCCGATCGTGCCTATATCTTCCGCATCAGGGATGCCCTTACGGTTGATAATATACATGAATGGTGCGCCGACGGCGTTCGCCCGCTGAAGGCTGAATTGCAATATTTACCCTATGAGATGGGTGATCCGTTCTGGCAGGCGTTTCGCGCGACGCGCCAGTCATTCAAACTCTCGACCTGTTTGGTCCGGCCTGACAGTGCGTTCCGGCTTTTGCTGGAAAGTCATGAAATCAAGTCATTGATCGCATCGCCGCTGTGGTGTGATGGCGATATCACGGGACTTGTGGGCCTTGATTTCGTGCGCGAGGATCGCGCATTTACCGACCTTGAGGATGCCTTGATGCTGTCTTTCGCATCGTCCGTCGGTCTGGTCACGAATTTGCAGCACCAATCCGGTGAACTTCAGCGTGTGCAATCCGAATTACGGCTGGAACGTGCGCGCGTCGATGCCATGGTCTCTACCTTGCCGGAATTGCTGGTTGAAACTGATCACAGCGGGATAATTGTTGCGTTCAAGCAAAGTGATCCGCTGGTCTTTGCATTGAACCCGCAAGAAGTGATCGGGCACCCACCCGAAATTGTCTTGCCGCCAGTTGTCGCCGCTATCGTGCGCAAGGCCATGAAGCAGGTCGATCTTGTCGGCTGGTCGCCCAGTTTTGCCTATACGCTGCCATTTCCGGCAGGTGACAAGCGCTTTACCCTGACCGCGACCAGACGCCACCATGATGACCCGCTGGTGCCTCATGGCTATCTGTTCATCGTGCGCGATGTCACCGAAAGCTACAGTCAGGACAAGCAGATCCGGCAGTTGGGTCGTGTCGCCGAATTGTCTACGAACCTGATCATGCTGACCGACCGGAACAGGCATGTGACATGGATGAACCCTGCCTGTGTGGCCCGAACCGGGTATACGATGAAAACCGCACATGGGCGCAAGCCCAGCGAAGTCCTGCACCTTCGTGACGCCGCGCCGGATATGGTACCAAGATTTTGCGAAGCACTGGACGACGGGCATAGCATTAACGCGGAAGTGCGCGCGCGCAGCCGCCGCGGTATTTCCTATTGGCTGGATCTGAATATCCAGCCGCTGCGCAGTCCGGACGGATATATTCAAGGCTATATGGTCGTAGGCGTTGACATAACCTCTCATAAGCTGACCGAAGCGCGCGCATTGCGCGACAAGATACAGGCAATGGAAATTACCCGCGAAGGGATTGCGATTCTTGATCCTGACGGCCGGTTTCTATACCTGAACGCCGCTTTTCGCACGATTGCAGGGCTGCGGGGCGGGGTGGATGCGTCGACACTCACCTGGCACGAACTGGTCGCGCCAGAGCATACTGGAAAACTGGAAGATATCTTTTCCAAGTTGATGGCCGAAGGGTATTGGACAGGTGAAGTCCTGTTGTCCGATGAGGATGGGCAGGATGCATGGTATGATCTGTCACTATCCGTTCAGGATGATGGCAGTATCTTTGTGCTGGTACGAAACACCACCGCACGGCGTCTGGCCGAGGCTGACCGCGAGCGTTTGCGCGAACAGCTGCAGATCGCGCAAAGCAGGCAGCTTATGTCGCAGCTTGCTGGTGGGCTGGCCCATGATTTCGCCAATATCCTGGCCGCCATCGTCGGGTCTGTTGATATGCTGAAACCCAAGGCAAGCCCCGACAGCCTGCCCGGTCTGGACCGCATTCATGCCGCAGGGCGGCAAGGTCAGGCGCTTGTCAGGAACCTGTTGCGGCTAGGCAGGATGAAATCCGCAGCCAGCACATCGGATTTACAAGACGTGCTGCATCAATCCGTGGAACTGGTCAGGCCGGGTCTGGCCAAGGAAATACCCATTGTGCTGGATTTCGACGGAAAACGTGCCACCACAGAGGTGGACGCGACAGAAATGATGCAGGTGATCGTCAACCTGCTTATGAACGGTGCGGACGCGATCCGCGCGACTGGCAGACCAGATGGCCGTCTTAAGGTCAGCATGACAGCGCAGGACCAGATATCGCCCCTGCCGGAAATGGATATCGGCAAGCTCTATCCGGGAAGATCCTATGCTATCATAAGTATATCCGACAACGGGGCTGGTATGGATGAAACCGTCCGATCCGAGATTTTCAAGCCGTATTTCACGACCAAAGGCAAGGAAGGCACCGGGCTGGGTCTGGCCATTGTTGCCCATGTTGTAACGATCCGGCACTGGGGATTGCAGGTTCTGGCGGGCACCGGCGGCGGGACTGACATGCGCCTGTATTTGCCGGTCGGGGCGCCACATTCCGGCACCGTTATTGAAAGCCAGAGTCCCGATGCGCATCCCCTTGACGGGCGCAATGTGCTGCTGGTCCATGCAGATGACAGCATTCTGCAATCCATGGCGGGAACATTATCCGCTGCGGGTGCCGAGGTCGCAAGCTGCACCGACCCCGGTGATGCGATTGATGCCATTCGCGAAGATCCGCAAACATGGGATACGGTTGTCATAAGTGACGAACTTGCCCATATGACCGGTCTTGCACTTGCCAGAGATTTGCAGGCGTTAAATCGCAATTTGCGAATAATCGTTACCACAGCCTCGCAGCAGTTGCGTTTTGCAAACGAGATTGATAAGCAACTTGTCACCGCTGTTCTGCCTATTCCGGTATCGAGTGCCGAGTTAATTACGACCCTTGCTCATATTCGACTGACGTAGGTGTGTCCTGCGCTTTCGGGAATTTTTCCTATGCGGCTACTGATTGCAGACGATCATGCATTGATACTGGACATGCTTCAGAATTTCCTGAAGCAGGAAAAAGACATGGAAATCGTCGCAACCACGAATATGCAAGAGGCGATTTCGGCGGTATCATCACAACCAGGCTTCGACCTTGCCTTGCTGGATTATGACATGCCCGGCATGGATGGGTTGAACGGGCTGCAACGGTTTATGGAAATCGACGCGGCACCTGCCGCAGTTATCATATCGGGAAATGCAATGCGCGATGTTGCCGAACGCGCTGTCCAGATGGGCGCGCGCGGCTTCTTGCATAAATCCATGCCGGCGCAATCACTGCTGCACGCGATCCGTTTCATGGCGCTTGGTGAACGCTTCGTGCCGGTCGATTTTATGTTCGCGTCTGATTTTCCCGATGCGCCGCCCGCCTCCGATGCGCTGTCGGCCACGGCATTAACCGCGCGCGAACTGGAGGTGCTCAAGGCATTGTGCGACGGCAAGACCAACAAGGAAATTGCCCGTGATCTGGGGCTGCGTGAACCCACGATCAAGCTGCATGTCAAGACGCTGTACCGGCGCCTTGGGGCCAGCAACCGCACTCAGGCGGCCATGATGGCTAGATCTTCGGGCATATACTAGAAATTGCCTGATTGTGCGAAACTGATGACGCTGTTGATTATCTATCTGGTTTTCAACGTGAAATTATGTTAGTTTCCGTACATAAGCTGTGTTCAAACAGCAATGGCAGGGGCAGGCATGAAGCGCGCAGTATCATTGGTCGGGGTTTTTGCCCTGGACTGGAATTCCACGGAAACCGACGGCATATCCGGACTGCCGCCACATTGGCTGCGCGCAGGGTCATCGTGGCGCTGGCAAGGTCAGGCGCGTTGCCTTGATGGGCATGCCGATCTGCTTCGTCTGGGGCTGGCCGATGGCGATTGTGACATCCGCGCGCGCGCCCGTCCGGTGGCGGCACGGCTTGGCGGCACAATCCTGCCGGCTGACACCGCATCAACCCAGCCCCCGACACCGGCAATGGGGTTCGTGCTGACCGACGGGGTTACGTTGTTCAGCGCCCGTCTTGTGCAGACGGCAGGGGGGCAGTGGATCGCGGCGTTCGCAAACAGCCTGCCGCCGCAGGGGCAGCTTCTCTATGTTGTCGAGAATGCGGTGGCACTGGATGAAGATCACCCGCCCGCCGACGCGCGGACGCAGCAGCAGGATGTCATCTGCTTTGCGGATGATACGCTGATTGCCACACCGCAAGGTGCGCGCCCCATCCACCAGTTAAAGGCCGGTGACCTTGTCTTGACACAGGATAATGGCCCGCAGCCTGTCATCTGGATCGGCACCAGCCGCATTTGCGGCATGGCCATGCGCCGCTATCCGCGTTTGCGCCCCATAAGGTTGCGTGGCGGAATGCTGGGCATTGGCCAACCTGACGAGGATCTGCGCGTCTCGCCCGCGCATCGCCTGCTGATGCGTGGTGCAAGGGCGCGGGCGCTGTTCAACCTTGACGAGGTTCTGGTCCGCGCCTGCGATCTGCTGGACCACTCGGGCGTTACCCAGGATGTTGCGCTGCATGGTGCCACCTATATGCATCTGTTGCTGGAGCATCATCAGATCATCTTTGCAAATAACGTGCCCACCGAAAGCTTCCATCCCGCCTTCGCCGCGCCCGCAGTGCTGCGCCCGCACCGCGCGGCCCTGCGCGCTGTCTTCTCTGGTCTGGATGATGGCAATGGCGCATATTATGGTGATACGGCACGCCGCTATCTGGGCACAGCCGAAACCGCGCTTCTGGCGGCATAGTATGGCGGTTGACACCGGCTCGCGTCCCTGTATAAGCGCGCATCCCCAAGCATCCGGCTTGCGGGTGTCTTATTGGTGTTGGTGGCTCCCGCAAGGGACAGCCTGTCTCCCGCTCAGGGAAAGGACAACGCCCTTCACAGGCCCGTCAGGGCCGAATCTGGAAGGAGATCAGCCGTGACCAAACGCACGTCTGCCAAGTATAAAATCGACCGCCGCATGGGCGAAAACATCTGGGGCCGTCCCAAAAGCCCCGTCAATCGCCGCGATTATGGGCCCGGCCAGCACGGCCAGCGCCGCAAAACCAAACTGTCCGATTTCGGCACCCAGCTGCGCGCCAAGCAGAAGCTGAAGGGCTATTACGGCGATCTGACCGAAAAACAGTTCCGCCGCATCTATGCCGAAGCCGAACGCATCAAGGGTGACACGGGTGAAAACCTGATCGGCCTGCTGGAACGCCGTCTGGACGCCGTTGTTTACCGTGCGAAATTTGTACCGACCGTGTTTGCGGCACGCCAGTTCGTCAACCATGGCCATGTTACCGTCAACGGCCAGCGCGTGAACATCCCCAGCTACCGCATCCGCGAAGGCGATGTAATTGCTGTGCGTGACAAATCCAAACAACTGGCCGTTGTTCTGGAAGCTGTCGCACTGGCTGAACGCGATGTGCCCGACTATCTCGAAGTCGACCATTCCAAAATGACCGCTACATTTGTGCGCACCCCCAGCTTGGGCGATGTGCCTTATCCGGTCCAGATGGAACCCAATCTGGTCGTCGAATTCTACGCGAAAAACTAATTTTGCGCATATGACGTTCAGAAAACCCCGCCATCCGGTGGGGTTTTTTCGTGCCTGTTGCCCTCATTCGTATGCGCGCGCATCCCTGCTGATAACATGATGCTCCTGCATTCATTCTGGCCCAAATATCCACAGGGTTTCTAAAGGGGGCATGCCCCCTTGGTCTTTTTCTGCAAAGACGTTCCCAGACACAGATCAGCGCAGGCTGCGCCCCTTGATCACCGCATCCGGACCAAAGCGCGCCCGCAATGCATCGATGGCGCGTTCGGCCCGCGCACGTCCCTCGGCGCCGGGGTCCAGCAGGTCCGCATTGAATTCCGCACCATCATGCGCGCTCAACTCGGTTATACCCACGCCCAGCAGGCGGAAGGGGCCATTGATCAGGGCTTGTCCCAACAAGGGTTGGGCCGCACGATAGATCACATCGGCAAGGCAGCTTGGGGTGCGCAGACTGGTCCGCCGCGTAAGCACCCGATGATCTGCACGTTTCAGCTTCAGCGTGACAACCCGACCGGCAAGCGCCTTGGCCTTGGCGCGGCTGGCCACCTGAT
The DNA here is from genome assembly GCF_051859525.1 of Roseinatronobacter sp. NCBI lineage: Bacteria > Pseudomonadati > Pseudomonadota > Alphaproteobacteria > Rhodobacterales > Paracoccaceae > Roseinatronobacter > Roseinatronobacter sp. Next base: position 19,246 of record NZ_JBHYFM010000007.1, read on the forward strand.
CGGACAAGCGCCACAAATGCCCCTCCAGAATTTCCGGATCCTGCAGGTCACGGTCGAATGTGGTTTCCTTGGAAATGGACTTCACATTCGGATCGCGGCTGACAGGGCGTGTGTCCTGCCCCCGCGCCAGATGCCACAGCCGCAGACCCATGGCCCCGAACCGCGCGCCCAGATCGGACTGGTCCCAGCGCAGCAGGTCATCGATTGTTGCAATGCCGGCTTGCGCAAGTTGCGCGCGCGTCGCGGCCCCGACGCCCCAGATCATGCCGACGGGCTTGCCCCGCAAGAAGTTTTCAGTGCCAGCGCGTGAAATCACTGCAAACCCGCGCGGCTTGTCCAGATCGGACGCGATCTTGGCCAGGAATTTATTATGTGACAAACCTATGGACCCTGACAGCCGCAATTCCTGTTCCATCCGGCGGACCAGCCGCGCAAGCGACACGGCAGGGGGGGCGGCGTGCAGGCGCGCGGTGCCGGTCAGGTCTAAAAACGCCTCGTCCAGCGACAGTGGTTCAATGGCGGGTGTCAGGTCTTCCATCATGGCGCGAATTTCGCGCGATGCGGCGGCATAGGCCTCGAAACGCGGTTTTACCACCACGGCATCGGGGCACAGTTGAAGCGCCTTGAACATGGGCATTGCCGAACGCACCCCGTGTATGCGCGCGATATAGCAGGCGGTTGTCACAACCCCGCGCTGGCCCCCGCCTACGATAACGGGTTTGTCCCTCAGGTCCGGGTTGTCGCGTTTCTCGACGCTGGCATAGAACGCATCACAATCCATATGCGCGATGCTAAGGTCCATCAATTCAGGGTCCGCCACAATACGCGGCGAATGACAGGCCGGACAACGCTGGCCAGAGTTGAAGATCGTCAGGCAATCACGGCATAGCGCGGGCATAGGGCTTTATAGCGCAGGAACGGGGCCGCGCGCCATCATCTTCATGGATGCGCGATTGTGCAATCCATCCCGCGTGCGGACAGGCGCAAACAGGCGCGTTCGGCTTCGGTTGCGGTCAGTCCGGCGAAACTGGCCTCGAACCGGCCGCTTGTCTGGCGAATGCGGCTGATCCCGTTGCCCAATGCGGCGGCTTCGGCCATCTTCACTGTAATGATACCACGCTCTGCCGCGTTGCGAGAGTTGAATTCCCCAAGTGATACACCCCAAAGCCGTCCGCCATCCGACGTGGACACGCGACTTATGATTTCGGGGTCGCTGGTCACGGCGGCGCTGGCTTCGCTGACGGCTGCGGTTGCAAGGGCTTGCGCATCGTCGCCCGGTTGGGCCGCACTTGTCAGGATGATTGTCGGGCGCGGTTGCGGTTGCGCTGTTTCTGCGGCAGTCTGCGTTGCAGAAGGGGGGGGCAGGCTGTCCTGCGCCAGAATTTGCGGGGCCCCGCCTGTGCCAGTGCTGATCGTGTCATCCAGAATGGCTGCAGCATATTCGCTTGTCATATCGGTCAGCAGCACCGTTTCAGCCGCCCCGATCCAGATTTTTTCCGGCGCGGTGTCTGTCCCGACCTCCTCTGACGATGCAAGTGCCTGCATCACTGGCTCTGCGTTTTGTAGTGTCTCGGGGCGCGCGGGCGGTGCATCCACGAATGCCATTTCTGTTTCGGCTTGCGCCTCGGGTGCTGTGGCTTCTTGTTCCAGCGCGGCCAGATCATCAATATGTGCGATGGAAAACCCCGCTGCCTGTGCTGCCGCAAGGTCCGGCTCTTCTGTGGGGGTAGTCATGTCCGTGGCCAGATCGGTTTCTTCGGTCAGATCGGGGGTCGCGCCAAACTCCTCAGGGCGAGCAGGCGGGGTGACCGTCGGTGTGTCGGGCGCCAAGGCAGCAAGGGCCATTGTGGTGCTGTTTTCGTCAACTTCGGGGGCGTTCTGGACCGCATCTGCCGGGCTGGCGGCCGCGATCTGGGAAACCGCAGCTTCCACGCCATCACGCAGGGCAATCAGCATTTCCGGTGCAGGTTCGCGGACAGGGCGTACGGGCGGGCGCGGGCTGCTGCGCACGGCGGTTTGCAACCGGATCGTGCGTGCGGATGCAGGCCTGTCACCACTGCTGTCAGGCGCTTGGGCCACGGCAACCGCGCCGCGCCCGCGATAGGCCGGTGTGGCGGGTGCGCGGGTTGCCACGCGCGCACCGGCGCGGTTGAACCCGATATCCAGCAATTCTGCGACATGTGCATTGCGCGCCGCCGTTGACGACCCGCCAAACATGGTTGCAATGATATGCTTGCCGCCACGTTCCGCAGATGCGGTCAGGTTGAACCCTGCGGCGCGGGTGTATCCTGTCTTGATTCCATTCGCGCCCGAATAGGCATCCAGAAAGCGCCGGTTGGTGTTGGGCACAGTGGCCACCCCCGCATTGTCACTGCGGCGCGAGAAGATGTTGAAGTATTGCGGATAGTCGAAATACAGCTGGCGGCCCAGAATGGTCATGTCGCGCGCGGTGGACACATGGCCCGCTTGTGTCAGGCCGTGGGGGTTCTTGAATGTGGTGTTGGACATGCCCATGGCACGCGCGGTCGCGGTCATGCGGTCGGCGAATGCCTCGACCGAACCGGAAATCCCTTCGGCAATGACCACCGAGGCGTCATTGGCAGAACGAAGTGCTGCCGCGCGGATCAGGTGGCGCAGGGAAATTTTCTGCCCTTCGCGCAGGCCCAGACAAACACAGGTCTGTTGTGTGGCACGGCGGCTGGTTGTGAACATGGTGTCCAGCGTTACTTCGCCATGTTTCACGGCCTCGAACGCGACATACAGCGTCATCATTTTGGTCAGGGATGCGGGGTGCAGTTTGGTGTCGTGATTGCGGGCGAATATGACTTCGCCATTTCGCGCGTCCATCACCATAGCGGCATAAGGGGCCGCAAGTGCAGGGGCTGCGACCAGATAGCCTGTCAGGAAAATTAACCATACCCAAACGTGACGGATCTGCCGCCCGAATCGTGCCTGCATCCGATTGCCTTTGTTTTCGCCGCGGTTTTTTTGCGGTCTAACTGCTCTGGAAATATATTAGCACGATGCGGACCGTCAGAAAAGTATGAAAATTCAATAGGTTTTTCCCTAAACTTCATGTGTTTTCAGGGCAGGTCTAGTGGGTATGCCGTCCTATGGCACCAGATTTCGGTGTGATGGCCTTAGCAGCCGTCGATCCAGCCAAGCAGGTCAGGCAAGGCACCAAGGCTGGGCAAGCTGCGGTAGCGCGGATGTGTCAGGGGCGGTTCGGCATATTCGATTTCCCAAACCAGACCATGTGGGACATAAACCCCCCATCCCCCCGCCAGAATGGGCGGAATGACATCCGACCGCATGGAATTTCCTACCATCAACGCAGCCTCGGCGCCGTCGCCGTGGCGCGCGAAAATACCGGCATAGGCCTGCGGCGTTTTGTGGGACACAATTTCGACCGCATCGAACATCTCTCCCAGTCCGGATTGGGCAAGTTTGCGTTCCTGATCCAGCAGGTCGCCCTTGGTAATAAGGACCAGCTTATGCGAAGGCGCAAGCACGGCAATCGTGGCCTCGACGTCGGGCAGCAATTCAATCGGGTGACGCAGCATGTCCTGCCCGGCGGCTAACAGTTGCGCAATAACAGATGCGGGCACGCGTTCTTCTGTAACCTCGATTGCGGTTTCGATCATCGACAGGACAAACCCCTTGATCCCGAACCCGTATTGCCCAAGGTTGCGGCGCTCTGCCTCCAGCAGGCGGGCCATCAGGGTGTCCTTGTCGGTGTAATCTGCCAGAAGGTTTGCAAAATGCTGCTGTGTCAGCCGGAAGAAGCGTTCATTGTGCCACAATGTGTCATCTGCATCGAAACCAAGGGTGGTGATACGGGTCATCTTGTCCTGTCTCGTGGCTTCGGGGCTTTTCTGTGGGCGCAGTTGCGTTATATTGCGCAGTAATCGCGTCATCCAGCACTGAAAAGGCCTAATCCCCGTATGCGCCATGTTCCGATCATGACAAACAGCGACGACCCGAACGGACCGGACAATGACGGGGCCGTCGTCACCAAGACACGGACCCGCACCCAGCGCCCGCCCATGTACAAGGTCATGCTGCTAAATGACGATTTTACGCCGATGGAATTTGTCGTCCATGTTCTGGAACGCTTTTTCGGCATGTCGCACGCGATGGCCTTCGACATCATGCTGACCGTTCACAAGAAAGGGGTGGCCGTTGTCGGCGTCTTCTCCTATGAGGTGGCGGAAACCAAAGTCGCGCAAGTGATGGATTTTGCGCGCCGTCATCAACACCCGCTGCAATGCACGCTGGAAAAGGAATAGGCGCCGCGCGCCCATGACATATACCCCCCCTGTCCTTGCCGCTGATCCGGCCCCGCGCGATGCGCGCCTGACCCTTGCCATGGCCGAGGGGCTGGTTCTGCCTGACGGGCCGGTTTGTGTGCTTCGCCCGCGTGCGTCCGAACGGTTTGATCCGCTGGAAATGTCCCGCTTGCACATGGTGCAGGGGTTCCGCCCCGACCATGACGCGCTTCTGGCCGCCGGTTATGATGTTGCCATCGCCGCGCGCCCTGCGCCTGCGGTTCTGGTGTGCCTGCCGCGCTCGAAGGCGGAAGCCTTCGGGTTGATTGCGCAGGCCGCTGGTGCGCCTGACACTGAACTGGTGCTGGTGGACGGGCAGAAAACCGATGGTATTGATTCGGTCCTGAAGGCCCTGCGCAGCCGTGTTGATGTGTCGGGTGTCGTGTCAAAAGCGCATGGAAAACTGTTCTGGTTCGACCCGCGCGGTGCGGACCTGTCCGATCTGGCGTTATGTCCGGCCACGATATCCGATCCTTATCTGGGGCAATTCCACACAATCGCCGGTGTGTTTTCCGCGGATGCGGTTGATCCTGCATCGCAAATGCTGGCGCAGGCGTTGCCGGATACGTTGCCCGCGACGATGGCGGACCTTGGCGCGGGGTGGGGCTATCTATCGGCAGCCGTGCTGGCGCGCAGCGGTGTGGAAACCCTGCACCTGATCGAGGCGGACTCCACCGCACTGGACCTTGCGCGACGCAATATCACAGATACCCGCGCGCAGTTTCATTGGGCTGACGCGACACAGATTGACCTGCCCGCCCGCATGGACGGGGTGGTCATGAACCCGCCTTTTCATACTGGCCGCAAGGCACAGCCGGAACTGGGATTGGCGTTTATTTCGGCAGCCGCGCGCCTTCTGGCCCCGCGCGGGCGGTTGTGGATGGTTGCGAATCGGCATTTACCCTATGAAGGGGCATTGGCGGCCGCGTTCACACAAGTCGAGATTGTGGTGGAAAACGGCGCGTTCCGTGTCTGGCAGGCAACCGCCCCGAAGCGCGTCGGCGCAGCCAGGGGTGTCCCGCCCGCCGCCGGCGCTAAGAAAGGCACCTAGGATGAGCTATTCTATCGCAGGCAAGACAGCAATCATCACCGGCGCAGCAAATGGTGTGGGTCTGGCAATCGCGCATCATTTCGTTGCGCAGGGCGCGCGCGTTGTTCTGGCCGACCGTGACGAGGTCAAGCTGAAAGCCGAAGTTGCAAAGATGTCGGGGTCGGACGAGCATGCGATATTCTTCGCCGGCGATTTACGAGAGCGCCTGACGCTGGCCAATCTGTTATCCGCCACGGTTGATGCTTTTGACAAGGTCGATATTCTGGTCAATGCAACACGACAATGCGCCCCCTCTGACCCGCTGGATGACCAGAGCGATGCGGTCGAGCAATCCTTGCAGCAGAACCTTCTGGCAAGTCTGAAACTTAGCCAGCTGGCGGCAAAGCGCATGTTGGCCCAAGCTGATGGGGATGGCGGTGCAGGCGGAAACGGCCGCAATGCGATCGGGTCCATCATAAACCTGTCGTCGATTGCGGCCCGCCGGTCACAGCCGGAACTTATGGCCTATTCTATTGCCAGCGCGGCCTTGGACCAAATGACACGGGCAATGGCCGTCGCGCTTGCGGGGCAACGTATTCGCGTGAATGGTGTCGCCCTTGGCAGCGTCATGAGTGCGAACCTGAAAGAGAAGATAAGCTGCAACGAAGATTACCGCGACCGGATTGTGCAGCAAACCCCCATGCGCCGGATCGGTGCCGCATCCGAGGCCGCAGAAGCTGTGCAATTCCTTGCGTCGGATGCGGCGGCCTTCATGACAGGCCAGATCATTACGATTGATGGCGGGCGCACATTGATGGACCCTGTGTCGGTTCCCGCGCATTGATCAACGCCCGGCGACCTTATTTCAAGGCTTGGAACGCCATCAGGGCAACCTGCAGGCGGCCACGCGGTCAGCGGTTTGGACCACCAGTTCCGCACGCGTCCGGCGCAGTTGCTGCAAGCGCGCTTGTTCCGCCTGCCGGTCAATCGCTTCGCGCGACTCTGATCGTGGGCGCTGAATGGATTCGGTACAAAACAGCACAGGTTCACGCGGCCATGCACATAGCCTAAGGCGCGTTACCCCCTCTTGGGCGGGCAGGACGCGGAACCCTTGTTCAAGCGCGGTTTCCACATCGGCAATTTGTTCATCGATTGCGCGCAAATCGGCCTGTGCCGCGCGCACGCACCGGTCCTGCGGTGTGCCACAGGCGGCGATCAGGGCTGGAATGGCTGCAAACAGGATAAGATTGCGCATGGTTCGGTTTTTCCGGTCGACGGGCGCACCCGGTTCCGCGCCCCGCTTCACCCTGTCACCGTGGCGATCGTTTGGCAAGGATGCGCTGCAATGTCCGGCGGTGCATACTTAACCTGCGTGCGGTTTCGGACACGTTGCGGTCGCATTGTTCATAAACACGCTGGATATGTTCCCAACGGACGCGGTCCGCCGACATGGGATTGTCGGGTATTTCAGGCAATTCGTCATCGGGCTGGGACAGCAGGGCGCGCAGCACGTCATTTGCATCAGCGGGTTTCGACAGGTAATCGGTCGCGCCGATCTTGACGGCGGCCACAGCCGTTGCAATCGCGCCATAGCCTGTAAGCACCACGACGCGCACATCGTCGCGCGCAGCACGCAGCGCTTCGACCACATCCAGCCCGTTCCCGTCCTCAAGTCGCAGATCGACCACGGCATAGGCGGGCGGGCGGGCCTTGGCGATCACTTTGCCAGCGACAACAGACGTCGCGGTTTCCACCTGAAACCCGCGTTTTTCCATGGCGCGTGACAGGCGTTTCAGGAACACTTCGTCATCATCGACCAATAACAACGATGGGTCCGGTCCAAGGTCAATCTTAACGCTGTCTTCCATTCTCACACCCGCTTGCCTGTCCTCGACATTTAGGGCGCGCAACCGAAAAGGTCAAACTCAACCGCACCTGTCAGGCGTTATCAATAAAGCAGGCCAGTGTGTCTGCAACCTGTTCTGGGGATTGGTCGCGGCGGATGATATCGACAAAACCGTGTTCGGGCAGCATCAGGTAGCTGAAGGTCGAGTGATCGATCAGGAAGAACTCATCATCGCTTTCCTGTGCAGCATAATACACGCGATAGGCACGCGCGGCATTGCGAATCTGTTCTTCGGTGCCGGTCAGGCCGATCATGCTCGGGTGCATGAAGCGCACAAACTCGGCCAGCAATTCCTGCGTGTCGCGCTGGTGGTCCACCGATACAAAAACCGGCGTCACGTCATAGCCGCGTTCAGTAAGCAGATCGACCGCCTGCGCATTGCGCGCTGTATCCAGCGGGCAGACATCGGGACAAAATGTATAGCCGAAATACAGCAGGACCGGACGATCCGCGAAATCGGCATCCGTGACGGTGCGCCCTGTGTGGTCAACCAGTTCGAACGGCCCGCCAATAGACCCTGCACCCCCGGCAATCGACGTTTCACGGCATTGGTTCAGACCGGCCTGATTTGACCCTGTCAGAACCATATAGCCAAGCCCCCCCATCAAGGCGGCAATCAGTCCGGCGGCAATAAGTGAATACAGGCGAATCATCGCACCCTCTCCAGCTTGGGGATATTGGTGACTTGATGCCGCAATGCGCGCGGCCTAACAATCCCTTATCCCGCAACTGTGACATCAAGCCCCGCCGCCCGGAAGGAACCCCCAATGAAAGCGTCCACTTTTGGCGAGATCAGTCAGGAAAACCGCGGCGAATGGGTGCGGTTGCGCACCTTGACCTATGTGCGCGCCCTTGCACTTGTCGGGCAGGTGGGCGCGTTCCTGCTGGCAGTTGCCGTGTTCGATTTCCGGTTCGACATGGGGTTGGTGGCATTGGTGATTGCGGCGTCGGCCGTATCCATCCTGCTGGCGCTGTTCCTGTTCCCGCCCACCAAGCGGTTGTCGGATGTAGAGGCATCGCTGACATTCCTGTTCGATATCGCGCAACTGGGCTGCTTGCTGTATCTGGCAGGCGGCATCACCAACCCGTTCGCACTGCTGATCATGGCCCCGGTCGCCGTTTCCGCCATGGCACTGCCGCCGCGTTCGACGATGATGCTTGCGCTGGTGGCGATAGGGCTGATTACGCTGGTCAGTATGGCCTATCAGCCGCTTCGGTTCACGGATGGCACCATTCTTGTTGTGCCCCCGATCCTGAGCTTCGGCTTCTGGGCGGCAATCGTCATCGGCGTGGTGTTTCAGGCGTTCTATGCCCACCGTGTCGCGGCAGAATCGGAATCGATGGCAGATGCGCTGCTGGCGGCACAGATGGCCTTGTCGCGCGAACAGAAGCTGACCGATCTGGGCGGCGTGGTTGCGGCAACCGCGCATGAGCTGGGCACGCCACTGGCCACCATCAAGCTGGTCAGTTCCGAGCTGGCGGACGAGCTGAGCGACCGCCCCGACCTGCTGGATGATGTGCGCCTTCTGGCAAGCGAGGTGGACCGTTGCCGCGATATCTTGCGCGCCATGGGCCGCAGCGGCAAGGATGACACCCATATGCATCGCGCGCCGCTGGAAACGGTCCTGCGTGAAGCCGCCGAGCCGCATTGCAACCGTGGCAAGCAGGTGCATTTCCTGCTTACGGCCGAAGGCGGTGCGCCGGACGCCCAGCCGCAGATCCTGCGCCGCCCTGAAATCATTCACGGGTTGCGCAACCTGATCCAGAATGCGGTTGATTTCGCGCAGAGCGAAGTGTGGATCGATGCGCGCTGGACCCCCCAAACCCTGACATTGCACATCATTGATGACGGGGCGGGGTTTCCTGCGCAGGTGCTGGCCAGTATCGGAGAGCCGTTCATCGGGCGCCGGCGTGACCCTGCCCGCAGCAAGCGGCGTCCCGAATATGACGGTATGGGCTTGGGCACCTTCATTGCCAAGACATTGTTGGAACGCACAGGCGCAAGGCTGGATTTCATGAATTGCGACGGATCGGTCAAGACCTTGCCGCAGGCGCCCGAACTGCATGGTGCACTGATCGAAATTCGCTGGCCGCTTTCGGCGGTCGCCGCAGATATGTCCGAAGGGCTTGGCCCCAACCTTGAAATTCGGGCCTAGTATTGCGGGACGGCCCAAGGCCCAGCCCCGGCGCTGAAAGGCTTGACTCCATGCCTGTCTGTGCATAAACGGGCAGGTGATTCCGGAAGTTTGAACGCTTCCGGTCTTTGCCTGTGGGCAAAGATCGCCATCCACCAGCGCGTTGCGCCCGTGGGTGCAATTGTGCTTTGTGGCCCTTCGCGGGCATTTGGTTGCAGCCCCGCCGGGGCAAGGAGATGACGCGCATGTTCGAGAATCTGTCCGAACGCCTGTCCGGTGTCTTTGACCGCCTGACAAAACAGGGCGCGTTGTCCGAAGATGATGTGCGCGCCGCCCTGCGGGAAGTGCGTGTGGCCCTGCTGGAAGCCGACGTTTCCCTGTCTGTGACCCGCGATTTTATCAAGCGTGTGCAGAAAAAGGCCACCGGCGCGTCAGTCACCAAATCGGTGACACCGGGCCAGCAGGTGGTCAAGATCGTCCATGACGAACTGATCGCCATGCTGGAAGGCGACGAAGGCACGGTGGCCCTGAAAATCGACAATCCGCCTGCGCCGGTGCTGATGGTGGGCTTGCAGGGGTCGGGTAAAACCACGACCACCGCAAAACTGGCCCGCCGCCTGACCGAACGCGAGGGCAAGCGCGTGCTGATGGCCAGCCTTGACACGAACCGCCCCGCCGCGATGGAACAGCTGGCCATCCTTGGCACCCAGATCGGGGTTGATACGCTGCCCATCGTCAAGGGGCAAAGCGCGGTCGAAATCGCCAAACGCGCAAAACAACAGGCCACGCTGGGCGGCTATGACGTGTTCTTGCTGGATACCGCAGGGCGTCTGCATATCGATGATGTGCTGATGGACGAAGTGCAGGCTGTGCGCGATGTCGCCAACCCGCGCGAAACCCTGCTGGTTGTTGATGGCCTGACAGGTCAGGACGCGGTCAACGTGGCAGCCGAATTTGACGGCAAACTGGGCGTGACCGGCGTTGTGCTGACACGCATGGACGGCGACGGGCGCGGCGGTGCGGCATTGTCGATGCGCGCCGTTACCGGCAAGCCCATCCGCTTTGTGGGGTTGGGCGAAAAGACCGATGCGCTGGAAGTGTTCGACCCCAAGCGCGTGGCAGGCCGGATCCTGGGCATGGGCGATATCGTGGCCCTTGTGGAAAAAGCGCAGGAAGTGCTGGAGGTCGAACAGGCCGAACGCATGATGAAGCGGTTCCAGAAGGGTATGTTCAACATGAACGACCTGAAAATGCAGCTGGAACAGATGCTGAAAATGGGCGGCATGCAGGGCGTCATGGGCATGATGCCGGGCATGGGCAAAATGTCCAAGGCCGCCGAAGCGGCAGGTTTTGACGATTCCATGCTGAAACGCCAGATTGCGCTGGTCAATTCCATGACCAAGAAGGAACGCGCAAACCCCGCAATCCTGCAAGCCAGCCGCAAGAAACGTATTGCCGCCGGCGCAGGGCTTGAAGTGTCGGACCTGAACAAACTGCTGAAACAGCACCGCCAGATGGCCGACATGATGAAAACCATGGGCAAGAAGGGCATGCTGAAACAAGCCATGGCGGGAATGATGGGCAAGGGCAAAGGCGCGGACGCGATGCCAGACCCCAGCCAGATGGACCCCAAACTGATGCAACAGGCCGCACGCCAACTGGGTGGCATGCCCGGAATGGGCGGCGCTGGGGGTGGTTTGCCCGGCGGGCTGTCAGGGATGTTCCGGAAGAAATGACCCCCGCACTGGCCCATACCCCTGTTCTGGAAACCGCGCGACTGGTGTTGCGCGCGCCGCAGGCCGCAGACTGGCCGGTCTGGCGCGAATTCATGGCGTCAGACCGTGCGCAATTCGTGAATGCGCTGGCGCGCGATGACAGCGCGGCATGGCGTGCGTTTGGCCATTTCATTGGGCATTGGGTGCTGCACGGGTTTGGCCAGTTCGTTATCACCGACCGGCAATCTGGCGCGACTCTCGGGTCTGCGGGGCCGTGGTTTCCGCTGGGCTGGCCAGAACGGGAACTGGGCTGGTTGCTGTGGACCCCGCAGGCCGAGGGCAAGGGCTATGCCTTTGAAGCGCTCAGCGCCATTCGTGACCATGTGCAGGATCATATGGGGTGGGATACCGCTGTCAGCTACATCGCGCCCGACAATCTGCGCAGCCTTGCGCTGGCGCAACGGCTGGGATGCGTGCATGACGAAGCGGCCGTGGCCCCCGATGGACTTGCAACAGTTCAGGTCTGGCGGCATCCGGTCACGCGCAGGGATAATGACGGCAACGCAAGGGCCTATGCATGAGTGACCACGTTCAACGCGCCGCTGACCTTCTGGCCAACCACCGCGACAGCATCGACCGGCTGGATGCGATCCTTGTCTATACGCTGGGCGAGCGGTTCAAACACACGCAAGCTGTTGGCCGATTGAAGGCGCAGCATGATCTTCCCCCGTCCGACCCTGCGCGCGAAGAGCGCCAGATTGAACGGCTGGAATGGTTGGCCAAAGAGGCCGATCTCGACCCGGAATTCGCCAAGAAATTCCTGAATTTCATCATCTCGGAAGTGATCCGTCACCACGAGGGAATGCAACGCTGACACTGAATTTGCGGGATATTCCCGCGACTGCCTACTCATAAGGAGAAACTGACATGGCAACGAAAATCCGCCTGGCCCGTGGTGGGTCCAAAAAGCGCCCCCATTACGCGATTGTCGCATCCGATTCGCGCATGCCGCGCGATGGCCGCTTTCTGGAAAAGCTGGGCACCTATAACCCGCTGCTGCCCAAAGACAGCGAAGACCGCATCAAGATGGATCTGGACCGCGTGAAGCATTGGCTGGATCAGGGCGCACAACCCACCGACCGCGTTGCGCGCTTTCTGGAAGCCGCAGGCCTGCGAGAGAAGGCCACCCGCGCCAATATGAAGAAAGCCCAGCCCGGCAAGAAAGCGCTGGAGCGTGCTGCTGAAAAAGCTTCCAAGACCGAAGAAGCTGCGGCAGAGTAATCTGGCGAAAGCTGGGGGGCTTGCCGCCCCCCTATTGCCCGCTGTTTGCGGGCAATCCCCCCCGGCGATTATTTTGGGCAAGATGAAAGCAACATGAGCAAAGCGCGAATTTGTGTCGGGGCGATCATGGGCGCCTATGGGGTGCGCGGCGAGGTGCGGCTGAAAAGTTTTTGTGCCGATCCCCGCGCGATTGGGGATTACAGCCCGCTTTGGTCAGAAGATGGCGCGCGACAGTTCACATTGACGCTTGGCGCGCAGGTGGCCCAAGGGTTTTCCGCGCGGTTGGGCGGGGTGAACAGCCGCGACGCGGCTGATGCCCTGCGCGGTGTGCGGTTGTTTGTGGACCGTGACCGTCTGGCGAATCTGCCCGATGACGAATTCTATCACGCCGACCTGATTGGCCTGCAGGTGTTTGACACTGGCGGTGCCGAACTGGGCCGCGTTAAGGCCGTGTTGAACCATGGCGCATCGGATCTGTTGGAAATTGTGGCACCGGGGCGCAAGGGCGCGATCCTGTTGCCGTTTACACAAGCGGCCGTGCCGACGGTTGATCTGGCAAGCCGCCGGATCATTGCCGACCCGCCCGAAGGTTTGATTGAATGACCGACCGGCCAAGGCGCGCAGCGGGCCGCATTGCGGTGACGCCCTCGCTTAGTCCGCGCGATCTGGATGCACCGCGTCCGCTGGCGCAGGCTTGGCAGGCGCGCGTCATAACCCTGTTTCCCGAAGCATTTCCCGGTGTGCTGGGGCTGTCACTGACGGGCAAGGCGCTGAAGGCGGGGCTTTGGGGGTTGGATACCATTGATCTGCGCCTGTTTGGCGATGGCAAGCACCGCAATGTGGATGATACGCCTGCGGGCGGCGGGGCAGGCATGGTCCTGCGTGCCGATGTGCTGGGGCGGGCGATCGCTCAGGCGCAGCGCGGGCGCAATGACGCCCCGCTGGTGTATCTGTCGCCGCGTGGCGCACCCTTCACGCAGGCCACAGCGCGGCGTTGGGCAGATGGCCCTGGCGTGACGCTGATTTGTGGGCGGTTTGAAGGGATCGACCAGCGTGTGATCGACTATTTCGGGATCGAGGAAGTCAGCCTTGGGGATTTCGTCCTGACCGGCGGTGAGTTGGCCGCGCAGGCCATGATTGACGCCACAGTGCGGCTGTTGCCTGATGTTCTGGGCAATGCCGCATCGGTCGAGGATGAGAGTTTTGCGCGCGGTTTGCTGGAACACCCGCAATACACCCGACCCGCCGAATGGCAGGGGCTTGGCATTCCGCCTGTGCTGCAATCCGGCAATCATGCCGAAATTGCCCGCTGGCGGCAGAGTCAGTCAGAACAGCTGACGCAGGCGCGCAGACCGGATTTATGGGCCGCATGGCTGGCGCGTCAGCACAAGGCGGACAAGGGGTAAACCGCGCCATCGTCAGTCCCCTGCGCACCATTGGCGCGGGCTTTATCCAAGTGCGCATATCCGGACCCACCACCGCCTTGTCTGGCAGGTCCGGAATATTCGCTGGTCGCGCGTGGCGGGGGTTAATGCACCAGTGCCGCGCGGGGCGCGTCGTCATCGCGTGACAGCTGGTCATTGACGATCAGCCCGTCAGGCCCAGCGGTCACCGCAACAGTGCTGCCGTCCAGAACTGTTCCGCCCAGCAGCATTTCGGCAAGCGGGTCTTGCAAGTAGCGCTGGATCACCCGTTTCAGGGGGCGCGCGCCGTAAACAGGGTCATAGCCCTTGTCGGCAAGCCATGTGCGCGCTGCATCATCAAGGTCCAGCGTGATCTTGCGCGCCAGAAGCCGTTTCAGCAACCGCGCCATCTGGATGTCAACAATCGCATCCATATCCGCCCGCGCCAGCCGGTCGAAGATGATGGTTTCATCCAGCCGGTTCAGGAACTCGGGCCGGAAATGGGCGCGCACGGCGTCCATCACCTGCGCGCGCGCCTGCGTGCCATCGCTGCCCTCGGGCAGTTGCGACAGGGCTTGCGACCCAAGGTTCGATGTCAGGATAATCAGCGTTTGCTTGAAATCCACCGTCCGGCCATGTCCGTCGGTCAGCACGCCGTCATCCAGAACCTGCAACAGCACGTTGAACACTTCGGGATGGGCCTTCTCGACCTCGTCGAACAGCACAACCTGATAGGGTCTGCGGCGCACCGCTTCGGTCAGAACGCCGCCTTCCTCATAGCCGACATAGCCGGGGGGGGCGCCGATCAGGCGTGCGACACTGTGCTTTTCCATGAATTCGGACATGTCGATGCGCACCATCGCGCTGTCATCATCAAACAGGTATTCGGCCACCGCCTTGGTCAGTTCGGTTTTGCCCACGCCGGTTGGCCCAAGGAACAGGAAGCTGCCAAGGGGGCGGTTTTCGTCGTTCAACCCTGCGCGCGCGCGGCGCACGGCATTGGCCACAGCACGCACGGCGGTGTGCTGGCCGATGACGCGCTTGTGCAATTCGTCTTCCATACGCAGCAGTTTGTCGCGTTCGCCTTCCAGCATTTTCGATGTGGGTATGCCGGTCCAGCGTTCCACAACCTCGGCAATCTGTTCGGGGCGCACGGCGTCGGCGACCATCTTTTCAGCCTCTCGTGCCTCGGCCTCGGCCAGTTTGCGTTCCAGTTCGGGAATGTCGCCATATTGCAGCCGGCCTGCCGCAGCGAAATCGCCGCTGCGTTTGGCGGTTTCCAGATCAATGCGCGCGCGGTCCAGATCTTCCTTGATCTTGCGGGCTTCTTCCAGCTTGTGCCGTTCGGCCTGCCATGTGGCTGTCAGTTCGGTGCTGCGTTCCTGAAGGTCGGAGAGTTCGCGTTCCAGCGTTTCCAGCCGGTCGCGGGATGCGGCGTCATCTTCCTTGCGCAGGGCTTCGGACTCGATCTGTTTTTGCAAGATGTCGCGGTCCAGCGCGTCCAGTTCTTCGGGCTTGCTGTCCACTTGAATACGCAAACGGCTGGCGGCTTCGTCCATCAGGTCGATGGCCTTGTCGGGCAGAAAACGGTCGGTGATGTAGCGATGCGACAGCGTGGCCGCCGTCACAAGCGCGCTGTCCGCGATGCGCACGCCGTGGTGCAGTTCGTATTTTTCCTTGATGCCGCGCAGGATGGAAATTGTATCCTCGACCGTGGGTTCCTGAACCAGAACCGGCTGGAAACGCCGCGCAAGGGCTGCGTCCTTTTCGACATGTTTTCGGTATTCGTCCAGTGTGGTCGCACCCACGCAGTGCAATTCCCCGCGCGCAAGGGCCGGTTTGATCAGGTTGGCGGCGTCCATTGCCCCTTCGGATTTGCCGGCGCCCACAAGGGTGTGCATTTCGTCGATGAACAGGATGATTTCACCATTGGCAGCGGTGATTTCGGACAGGATGGATTTCAGGCGTTCTTCAAACTCGCCACGGTATTTTGCACCGGCAATCAGCGCGCCCATATCCAGCGCCATCAGCTTCTTGTCGCGCAGGGATTCGGGCACATCGCCATTGATGATGCGCAGCGCCAGCCCTTCGGCAATGGCGGTTTTACCGACACCGGGTTCGCCAATCAGAACGGGGTTGTTCTTGGTGCGGCGGCTTAGAACCTGCATGGAGCGGCGAATTTCCTCGTCCCGGCCGATGATGGGGTCAATCTTGCCGTCCCGCGCGGCCTGTGTCAGGTCGCGGGCGTATTTTTTCAGCGCGTCAAAGCCGTCCTCGGCAGAAGCGCTGTCAGCCGTGCGCCCCTTGCGCAGGTCGTTGATGGCGGTGTTCAGTTTCTGTGCCGTGACGGCACCGGCATCCAGTGCGTCCTTGGCATCGGATTTCACCAGCGCCAGCGCCGTCAGCAGCCGTTCAACGGTCACATAGCTGTCGCCGGCCTTGTTGGCGACCTGTTCGGCCTGATCCAGCACCTTGGCGGTTTGCGGGTCAATGTAAATCTGGCCATCGCCGCCGGACACTTTCGGCAGTTTCGCAAGCGCGATATCATTGGCCTGCATCACGCGGTCGGGGGCACCGCCTGCGCGTTGAATAAGGTTGGCGGCCATGCCCTGATCATCATCCAGCAGGGCCTTCAGCAAATGGGATGGGGTGACGCGCTGGTGGTCTTCGCGCAGGGCAATGGTTTGGGCCGCTTGCAGGAAACCCCGCGCGCGTTCGGTGAATTTTTCCAGGTTCATCTGTGCTCTCCTTCATAAGCGCCCTGAAATGGGGAAACCGCCTGTCCTGCAGCGCGGCACCCTGTCGGGCCTTGATGCTTATTTGGGAAGGCAGTGCGCCTGTTGCAAGATGGGCACAGTCGAACTGGCGCGAAATTTGTTCAAAGGCGCGGGGCGGCCAGTGCGGCCCAGTCAAGTCCGGTTCCGCGTTGCAAAATGAACCGCGACCAGTCTGGTGCCGCATCGTCCTGCGCGGCAAGACGGAATCCTAACCTGTCAACCAGCCGCAGCGATGCCGTGTTGTCGCGGTGAATGCGGGCCTCGATGTGTTGAAGGGCAGGGAATTTCACAAAGCAACGATACGCAAACACGCCGACCATTGGCGCGGACAGTCCCTTGCCCCAATAGTCGCGTCCCAGCCAGTAGCTGATTTCGCCCGATGCGGGCGGTGTTGCGCCCCTTGACCATTGCAAACGAACCTGACCGACAAGCCGGTTTTGCCAATAGACCGCGCGCACTTTGTGATGCGCGGCCTGCTGGGACAAGGCAATCAGATCCTGCGCCAGTTCAAGCGACAGGGGGGCGGGGTACTGCTCGGGCATGAAGCGCCACAGATCAGGGTCATCCAGCATAGACTGATACAGGGCCGCGTCATCATGGTGCCAGCCGTCAAACAGGAAATTGCGCGTCAGCAAATCAGGCGGGGCGTGCAGCGTTGGCGTGGAAAGCTTCTTGCCGCGCAACAGATCAGGCACGGCGCTTGCAGATGGTTCCGTATGTGGCGCCGATGAGTCTGGCGTGTTGGTATCTAGTGGCATGTGGGCTTACCTTTTCGCTGTGGTCCTATGATAGGCACATGACGGTGTGAAATCAGCCAAGAGCGCGGCAAACTTTCCGTGATCTTTACAGAAAATTAAGGAACTGTTCGCGCCAGTGATACATTCTGAACCGAACGGCCTGTTTGTTCACAACACCAGTCTTGCAAGCTGTCCAGATCGGGCGTCAGTTCTTCTGCAAGCCCGTCGGCATAGGTAAGAAAACTGGTCATGCAGGGCTGATGGACAGACAGCAGAACCGGAATACCCAGCGCCAGCGCGTTTCCGATAACGGCGCGAAACCCGTGCCCTTCGGCCTCGGCCTTGCCAAATTTGTTCACGACCAGCAACGCAGGGCCTGCCGCAAGGCTGGCTGCCACCAGACCGACCGCAGTTTCAAGCCCGTGTGTATCCAGCCTGCACCCGGACGCGTGCTGGCCCAGATCCTGACTGATACGCACCTGACCGTCATGTCCCATAACACGCAGCATCATGTCGCAAGACTGGTCTTGCGCGCGGGCAGTGTTGATCTGGATGGCACCAGCCACGGGCCAGCGAGACTCCTCAAGCCGGGCGACCAGTTCCCCCAGCAGCCGGTTCGTGCCGCCGCGCCCTTGTGCAGGAATATAGCCGAGCATCTGTCTGCCCTTCTGTGCGTGTCGTGTTATATCCTGTCTATACCGGCGGGCGGGGCAGGGCCAGTCTGCATTGTGGGGGGCGGTTATGGAAAAGGGGCGCAATACCATGATTACGGGCGTTGTTCTGGCGGGCGGTCAGGCCACGCGCATGGGGGGCGGGGACAAGGGGGTGCGGTGTGTTGCAGGCAAGACCCTGCTGGCACATGTGCTGGACCGCCTGAGGCCGCAAGTTGATGCGGTGGCCCTGAATGCCAATGGCGACCCGTCGCGGTTTGACAGGTTTGCCCTGCCGGTTGTGCCCGATACGGTGCCGGGTTTCCCCGGCCCGCTTGCGGGTATTCTGGCGGGGATGGACTGGGGCGCGGGGCAGGGTGCAAGCCATATCGTCACGGTCGCGGCCGACACGCCGTTTTTTCCGCGTGATCTAGTGTGCAGGCTTGATGCTGCGGCAGGCGCATCGGGTCTGGCCGTGGCCGCGACGCGCCGGAACGGTCGGGTGCAGCGGCACCCGACATTTGGGTTGTGGCCCGTCGCGTTGCGCGATGACCTGCGCGCGGCCCTTCCGGATGGTTGCCGCAAAGTGTCTGTCTGGGTGGACCGTCATCACGGGCACGTTGCGGAGTTTGACACACACCCCTTTGACCCGTTTTTCAACATCAACACACCGCTTGACCTGAGTGTCGCAGAAGATCTGGCAGGCAGGCAATGACCGGTTCCCCGCCAGTGCGGTTCGACCGGATTGTGGTTGTCGACTGGTCGGCAAATTCCACCCCGAAACGAGGCGCGGATTCCATCTGGCTTGGTCGTGGGGGGACGGGGGCTGCGCCGCCGGAAAACCTGCCGACACGCGTATCGGCGATGCAGGCGCTTCGTGCTGGCATTGACGCGGCGCTGGGCGCCGAGCAGCGGATCTTGATTGCGTTTGATATCGGTTTCGGGTTTCCCCACGGCTTCGCGCAGCAGCTGACCGGGCAGGCCAGCGCACTGGCCGTTTGGGACTGGCTGGCGCGGCGTATCACGGATGATGCACGCAACCGCAACAACCGGTTCGAGGTGGCAGCGTTGATGAACCGCGCCTTCGCGGGGGTGGGGCCGTTCTGGGGGCGGCCAGCGGGGCGGGAGTATCCGGATTTGCCGGAAAAAGGGTCCGTGCGGCACGGGCACGGGCTGGCGGAACTGCGCCAGACCGAACGGCTGTGTTCAGGGGCGCACCCGATGTGGAAACTCTATACGACAGGGTCGGTCGGGTCGCAAAGCCTGCTGGGCATGGCCCATCTGGCAGGTCTGCGGGCGGAATACGGGCAGTCACTGGCGGTCTGGCCCATGCAGCCCGCCGACACCGCACAGGTCGTTCTGGCCGAAACCTACTTGTCGCTTATTGATCCTGCGGTGCGCATGTCACAGGGTTATGCCTGCAAGGATGCGGCGCAGGTGGATTTGCTGGCGCGGGCATTAACCGGATCTGATATGTCATGCCTGATGGCCCCGCAGGCACCACCTGAAGTGCTGCGCGAAGAGGGGTGGATTCTGGGTGCGGGACATGGGGCGACACTGCTTCGGGCGCTGGGCATCGGGTAGCGCGCGCGGGGCTGCATATGGCCCCACCCACCCGCCCCGCCGCGCGCCTGCGGCGCCCGGCTAGGCCACATGCAGCCCCGCGCCCTTTAGGGGGCATGCCTGGTCTGTTGCCGTATCCGGACAAATATGATGGAAATGCGCCGATTGTCGCGGTTATGTCCCGCGCCCACCCCATTCTTGCCCGAATTGGCGGCGATGGTGGCAGGGTAAAAGTGTAATTCGGGGCGTGACGATGGACAGACTGACCGAGATGGAAGCCTTTGCGACAGTTGTGGACCAAGGCGGGTTCACGGATGCGGCGCGCAAGATGGGCATATCGAAATCAGCTGTGTCCAAGCATGTGTCGGCGTTGGAAACACGCCTTGGCGCGCGATTGCTGAACCGCACAACGCGGCGCGTAAGCCCCACGGATATTGGTCTTGCCTATTACGACCGTGCGCGACGGGTGTTGAATGACGCGGGCGAGGCTGACAATCTGGTAACCTCCATGCAATCCGCCCCTTCGGGGATTCTGCGCATTGCGGTTCCCACGGATTTCGGGGCTGCGCATGTCTCTCCGCTTTTGGGGGAATTTCTGGAGCGCTATCCGGAAGTATCCGTTAACATGGTTCTGAAAAACCGCTATGTCGAACTGATCTCGGAAGGGTTCGATCTGGCCATACGGATGGGCGACATGGATGACAGCAGCCTGCGCGCCCGTAAAATTTGTGAAACAACCCAGCGCCTTATCGCGTCACCCGCGTATCTGGCCGAACATGGCCGGCCTGCACGGATTGATGACCTGAATGACCATCGCTTGCTGTATTATTCGCACAACGCGGCCACATCTGTCTGGCGCATTACCGCCCCGTCGGGCGAAGTGCGTCAGGTGCGTTCGGCGAGTTGGTTTTCCGTAAATGACGGGCAGTCCCTGTTGAATGCGGCCATTAACGGGCTGGGCATAGCGTATCTGCCAAGCTTCCTGTTCGCGCGGTCAATGAAGGACGGGCTGGTGCAGGATGTGATCCCCGACCTGCCGCAAGATGTGCAGGCGATGCACGCTGTCTTTCCCGCAGGTCGCTATACCCAGCCGAAGGTCCGCGCATTGATAGATTATCTGGTCGAAAAACTGGGCAATCGCAGCGTGAACGACTGGTAAGCGCCGCGCGTTCTTACCCGAAACAGCGCCGCCTCAGTCCCTGTGATACGGACCACCGGCAAGAATTGTTGCAGCGCGGTAAATCTGTTCTGACAACATGACACGGGCCAGCATATGCGGCCACACCATGGCGCCGAATGACACCAGCTTGTGCGCGCGGCTGCGCAAATCGGGGTCCAGCCCGTCCGCGCCCCCGATCACAAAAGCCATATCGCTTATGCCAGAATCGCGGCGGGTGGCGATATGCTGTGCAAAATCGCGCGAGGATATGATCTGCCCGCGTTCATCAAGGGCGATGATGTCGGCATGATCGGGAATCGACTTTTCCAGCAGTCTGGCTTGCGCGGCGGGGGTTGCGGCCTTGCGGTCGTCCAATTCGTGTTCCACGCATGGACCCAGTGACAGCGCGCGGCCTGCTTTGTCGAAACGCGCAAGATAGTCGTCAATCAATGCGCGTTCCGGCCCTTTGCGTATGCGCCCTATGGCGCAGACATGCAGGCGCATCAGCTGGCAGGCACACGGCCTGCGTCCTGCCACATCTTTTCAAGCTGGTAGAATTCCCGCACCTCCGGCCGGAAAATATGGACGACAACATCGCCGGTATCGATCAGCACCCAATCGCCGGTGTCCTTCCCCTCGACGCGGGCGGTCAGGCGAAAGGTCTCTTTCAGGCGGTCCATGAGTTTTTGCGCCATCGCCGCGACCTGCCGGGTCGATCGGCCGGATGCAACGACCATATGATCGGCCATGGCCGATTTTGATCGCAGATCGATGGTAACGATATCTTCGGCTTTATCATCGTCAAGCGAGGTCAGAACCAGATCCAGAAGCGCATCACTGCTTAAGGTGGCAGGTGCCGAGGGTGCCGTGCGGGCCGCAAGTGCGGTAGGTTCTGTGGTAGACAGAGAACTGTCCTCCTGATGTGTAAATGTTGACACCCTCAATTTAACACCATGGCAGCGGTTTCTCAATGATCCAGATAGGCTGTTGTCGCGCTTGTGGTCACTTTTTGCGTAGAAATTGCGCGAAGGGCGCGGTGTGAAGCGTTGCTTACGGTTTGATTCGGGCGTATGACAGCGGGCATGAAACGGTATTTCGACATGACAGACCATGCGCGCCTGCCGCAACGCTTTCAGCGTGAAAACCGGTCTGTGCTGGCACGACTGCGCTGATCTGCCCGCGCCAGCCCTTGGGCTGCCCCTTTCAGCACCGCCAATTCCTCTGATCGCAAGAGAGATCGCCATGACTGTAGCCAAAACTCTGTATGATAAAATCTGGGATGCCCATGTTGTCCATGAAGACAAGGATGGCACCTGCCTGCTGTATATCGACCGTCATCTGGTCCATGAAGTGACCAGCCCGCAAGCCTTCGAGGGGTTGCGCATGACGGGCCGCACGGTTCGCGCACCGGAAAAAACGATTGCCGTGCCGGACCATAACGTGCCCACGACGCCTGACCGCGCAAACGGCATTGAAAACCCCGAATCGCGCATTCAGGTCGAGGCATTGGACAAGAACGCCCGCGAATTCGGCGTGAACTACTACCCCGTGAACGATATTCGTCAGGGCATTGTGCATATCGTTGGCCCCGAACAGGGCTGGACACTGCCGGGCATGACGGTTGTTTGCGGCGACAGCCACACCGCCACGCATGGCGCGTTTGGTGCGCTGGCCCACGGCATCGGCACGTCAGAGGTGGAACATGTTCTGGCCACGCAGACGCTGATCCAGCAAAAGTCCAAAAACATGAAGGTGGAAATCACCGGATCCCTGCGCCCCGGCGTGACCGCCAAGGATATCACCTTGTCCGTCATCGGCGTCACGGGCACGGCAGGCGGCACCGGGTATGTGATTGAATATTGCGGACAGGCCATTCGCGAATTGTCCATGGAAGGGCGCATGACCGTGTGCAACATGGCCATCGAGGGGGGCGCACGCGCCGGCCTGATTGCACCTGATGAAAAGACATTCGCCTATGTGCAGGGCCGCCCGCACGCCCCCAAAGGCGCGCAATGGGATGCTGCGCTGGCGTGGTGGAAAACGCTGCAATCGGATGAGGGCGCGCATTGGGACAAGGTCATAACCCTGCGCGGCGAAGATATCGCGCCGGTTGTGACATGGGGCACCAGCCCCGAAGATGTGCTGCCCATTACCGCAAGCGTCCCCGCCCCCGAGGATTTCAGCGGCGGCAAGGTCGATGCCGTGCGTCGTGCGCTGGACTATATGGGACTGAAGGCGGGCCAGAAGCTGACCGATATCGAAATTGATACGGTCTTCATCGGGTCATGCACCAATGGCCGGATCGAGGATCTGCGCGCCGCCGCCGAAATCCTGAAAGGCCGCAAGATCAAGGTCAAGCGCGCCATGGTCGTGCCCGGTTCGGGCCTTGTACGTGCACAGGCCGAAGAAGAAGGACTGGCGCAGATTTTCATCGATGCAGGGTTTGAATGGCGCCTTGCGGGCTGTTCCATGTGTCTGGCGATGAACCCCGACCAGCTTGCCCCCGGCGAACGCTGCGCGGCTACATCCAACCGCAATTTCGAGGGGCGTCAGGGTCGCGGCGGTCGTACACATCTGATGTCACCGGGAATGGCGGCTGCGGCTGCAATCACGGGCCGTTTGACAGATGTGCGCGAATTGACGACCGAGCCTGCCTGATTTCATCTTGCCTTAAATACTCTGGGGTCCGGGGCAACGCCCCGGCACCTCTGACGAGGAGACGACAATGGACAAATTTACCACCCTTTCCGGTGTTGCCGCACCAATGCCGCTGGTCAATATCGATACGGACATGATTATTCCCAAACAGTTCCTGAAAACGATCCAGCGTTCGGGGTTGGGCAAGAACCTGTTTGACGAAATGCGGTTTGATGACAACGGCAACGAAATTCCCGATTTCGTGCTGAACCAGCCCGCATACCGGCAGGCACAGATTCTGGTCGCCGGTGACAATTTCGGCTGCGGATCGTCGCGCGAACACGCTCCTTGGGCACTTCTGGATTTTGGAATTCGCAGTGTCATTTCGACCAACTTTGCCGATATCTTCTATAACAACTGCTTCAAGAACGGCATCCTGCCAATCGTTCTGCCGCAAGAGCAGGTTGATATCCTGATGGATGATGCCCGCAAAGGCGAGAATGCGCGCATTTCGATCGACCTCGAATCACAGACAGTCACAAGTGCGGACGGGCAGGAATTCCATTTCCAGATTGACCCGTTCAAGAAGCATTGTTTGCTGAATGGTCTGGATGATATTGGCCTGACCCTTGAAAAAGTATCTGCAATTGACAGCTTTGAAGCGCAGGCAAATCAGGCACGTCCCTGGGTTTGAACGCCCAAACCCCCTGAAATGTGGCTTTTTCCAGTCGGCACCCGTGAAGGGTGCCGCTTTTTTTCCACAAATTTGATGCAAAGTCGCGACAGTTCGACCGTGAAATAGCCATAGCCCTGCGCAATATTCAAAAGGGACTTGCTAGGGTGGCGATAAATGGGCAATTTTGTGGCAAAAATAAGGCGGGCGCTTCCGGACAAGCTGGAAATCACGCGTTCTGTCGGAAACACGCGCACCGGATCGCCGGACAGGCGCGGCAAAAGGCAAGGTAGCAGGTCGTCCATGTCCCAAGTGGCAAGCGCATTTTTGCGCGGGTTTTCAGTAGTTGTTCTGATATTGGTGCCCGCGCTTCTGTTGCCCGGTATTTTGCCTGATATATCACAAGGTCTGACGCTGATCGCCCTGATTGCAGGGATTGTCGTTGTGGTGGAATACACCGCCCGCCATCCCGGCCTTATCGAATTCCGTGATGCGAAACCCTATAATCGTGGCCGCTTTGCGCTGCTGTTCGTCATTGTTCTGGCCCTGACGCTGATGCAGCGTGCCGTCAGTTTGCATGACGGACAACATGTGCCGCAGATTGCCATGTGGCTGGGCGCCGCGCTTGATTTCAATTTCAGTCCTGTCCGTATGTTGCGCGCCGCACTGCCCGGCGGCCTGACCGTGGAGCATGCGGCAAATGTGCAGGCAGCGGCATCTGTCGCCTTTGTTCTTGCGCAACTGGGCCTTGTGGGGTTTCTGGCGACGGTTTATTTGCGCTATTGGCCAAACCGCAGCTCGGTTCTGAATGTGTGGGTGAATCTGCCCAATTTTGACCCGACCAAGGGCATTGATGTTGTCCACCGGCTGGAGCGCGAGGGGCAAATTAACATTTTGGTAGGGATTATCCTGCCATTCTCCTTGCCGGTCCTGCTGCATATTTCCAGCTTGCTGGTGCAGCCCTTGACCCTTGAAACGCCGCTGTCACTGGTTTGGGGTGTTGCATTATGGGCTTTTGTGCCGGTCAGTCTGGTGATGCGCGGGGTGGCAATGTACCGCGTTGCGCAGCTTATCCGCGCGCAACGCCGCCGTATCGCGGACGCAGAAGCGTCAGTGCCGTTGCCTGCGCGGTCTGCCTATTCCTGATCTGTCTGATCCCCGCCAGCCTTGGCAACGCCCAGACCCTCGGTTCGGGTGATCTGCGGCTGGCCTTCTGGCGGATTGATCTGGGTGGGCGCGGTCCGGGTCTTGCGCTGCGCGATATCCTTCGCAATGATCCCGCCGCAGCGACCAAGGCGCAGCTTATCGCCCATGTCGCGCCTGATGTGATCGTCCTGTCCGGTGTGGACAACGACCATGACAATGCGACCTTGCGCGCTTTTCGGGACCTGATTGCCAGCTATGGGCATGATTTGCCCCATGCGTTTGCATTCCCGTCCAATGCCGGTGTGCGCACCGGGCTGGACATGACAGGTGACGGTCATGTGGCCGGACCGGATGATACGCAGGGCTATGGCTATTTCGCGGGCCAGAAGGCGTTGGGGATTCTGTCGCGTTTTCCCATTCTGCCTGCGCAATCCCGTGATTTCAGCGGCTTTCTGTGGCGCGACCTGCCTGACACGCTTAGCCCTTACCGCGCAGCCGGATCCATGCCGGACCCTGCGCGTGACGCCATTCAGCGATTATCAAGCACAGGACATTGGGACGTGGCGTTGGATATCCCCAAGCGCGGGTCGTTGCATTTGCTTGTCTATCAGGCAGGGCCACCGGTTTTTGGTGGACGAAACGACAGGAACCTGAATCGGAACCACGACGAAACTGCGTTCTGGCATCATTTTCTGGACGGCGCATTGCCCATGGCCCCGCCCGCGCGGCCATTCGTGCTGCTGGGGGGCAGCAATCTGGACCCGTTTGACGGGGACGGTCTGCATGATGCAATGCGCGCCCTGTTGGCCTACCCTGCGATTCAGGACCCCCAGCCCGCCAGTGATGGAGCCAGCGCAGGCAGAAATAGCGGGCATCGGGGGCCGGATGCATTGGACACTGTGCACTGGCCGCAGGTTCCGGGTCCGGGGAACCTGCGGGTCAGCTATGTTCTGCCGTCATCCGGCCTTCGCGTAACCGGTGCAGGGGTTTTCTGGCCCGCGCCGGATGCGCCGGAATCCGCGCTTCTGGGCAATTCTGACGATCCGCCAACGCGCCATCGCCTTGTCTGGGTGGATATTGATCCGGAAAACCTGTAGCGGCGCAAAAACCTTATGCACCATCGGATGCGTGCCCTAACGCAATGCGCGTTCCCCAGCCATGGCACGCTGCACTGACTGCGGCGGGCGGGGGCGTGTCTGTATAAAAGCAGTCCAGCTGCGCCAGCGACCCGATGCGCGCTGGCGCGCGGCGCTGGAATTTGGACCCGTCCGCCACCAGAAAGCTGCGCCGCGCCTGTTTCAGAATGGACTGGCTGACGCCCACTTCCTGAATGTCAAAATCCAGCATATCGCCGTCTTCATCCAGTGCCGAACAACTGATGACGGCCAGATCAAACTTGAATTGCGCAATGGCTTGGGTGGTTACCGTTCCGACAAGCCCCCCGTCCGACCGCCGCAGCAACCCCCCGACAAGGATGATTTCGCAATGCGGGTTATCGACCAGAATATTCGCCACGTTGATGTTATTGGTCAGCACCAGAATATCCCTGTGCCCCATCAGGGCGCGCGCCACGGCCTCGGTTGTGGTGCCGATATTCAGGAAAATTGAACACCCGTCGGGAATGTCCTGCACGCATCTGGCGGCGATGGCGGCCTTGGCGCCATCATTCAGGCCGCGCCGGTCCTCATATCCGATATTGGCGATGGTGGACGGCATAACTGCCCCGCCATGAACGCGGTCCAGTTTGCCTTGATGGGCAAGTTCGGCCAGATCCCTGCGGATTGTCTGTAGGGTTACGTTGAAATGCGTGGCCAATGCATCAACCGACACGCGCCCGTCGCGGCGCGCTATGGTCAGGATTTCTTGCAGGCGCATCGTCTGCGACATGTGATTCCCCCGTGTGGCGGGTTAGGTTTCGGGCCGGAATGTTCGTTTTTCGTGTTTCTCCTGTGGCTGCGAACATGGCTATCAGATTAATGCCGGAATATCATGGCCAAAATGTTCGTTTTAAGAAAAGCGAACAAAATAACGTCAAAAAATCTGCGTTATTGCGCGAATATCTGCCTTGTGGCACATATGACCGCAGGAAGTTTGCAATTCGCAACCGGAGTCAAGATGACACAGCCCATATCGACGGACCCGACGACGCAGGATGTTTTTGATCTGCTGGTAATTGGCGGCGGAATCAACGGTTGTGGCATCGCGCGCGATGCTGTGGGGCGCGGTTTGTCCGTTGTTCTGGCTGAAAAGGGTGATCTTGCGGGGGCGACGTCCTCTTCCTCGACCAAGTTATTTCATGGCGGGTTGCGTTATCTGGAGTATTTTGAGTTCCGTCTGGTCCGCGAGGCGCTGATCGAACGTGAAACACTGTTGCGGGCAATGCCGCATATCAGCTGGCCCATGCGATTTATCCTTCCATATCATAAGGATATGCGGTTTGAAAGCGATACACCAACGTCAAAACTGCTGTCATTCTTCCTGCCGTGGATGAAAGGGCGCAGGCCCGCATGGCTGATCCGGTTGGGGTTGTTCCTGTATGACCATCTTGGCGGGCGGAAGATTCTGCCAGCGACATCGACACTGGCCCTTGCCAACACGAATGAGGGTGCGCCGTTGCAGGCCCGCTTTGCCAAAGCGTATGAATATTCAGATTGCTGGGTCGAGGATTCGCGCCTTGTCGTCCTGAATGCCCGCGATGCCGAAGACCGCGGCGCGACAATCCTGACCCGCTCCGAGGTGGTCTCTGCCGAGGTGCAGGAGGGGCTTTGGCAAGTTACCATCAAGACCGAAAATGAAACGAACACATTGCGTGCGAAGGCGCTGGTGAATGCGGCGGGTCCGTGGGTCGGTGATGTCATTCATGGAAAATTGCGCCTGAACAGCCGCGAAAATGTGCGGCTTGTGCGTGGCAGCCATATCGTAACCCGCAAGCTGTATGACCATGATAAATGCTATTTCTTTCAAGGGACCGACGGGCGCATCATCTTTGCGATACCGTATGAACAGGATTTTACCCTGATTGGCACAACGGATGCGGAACACAGCGATCCGGCCACCCCACCCACCTGCACCGAGGCCGAGCGCGATTACCTGTGTGACTTCGCCAGCCAGTATTTCAAACGCCCCGTCACGGCAGATGATGTCGTGTGGTCCTATTCCGGTGTGCGACCCCTTTATGACGATGGCGCAAGTTCTGCGACAGCGGCAACCCGCGACTATACATTGAAGGTCGACAAATCCGCAGGTGCGCCCGTGCTGAACGTGTTTGGCGGTAAAATCACCACATACCGCCGTCTGGCCGAATCCGCCTTGGAGAAAATTGGTCAGGTCATGTCCGTTCCCGGTGGCACATGGACCGCCGGTGTTGCCCTTCCGGGCGGTGATTTTCCGCATGACGGCGTTGCCGATCTGGTTGCGGGGCTGCGGCGTGACTATGCGTTCCTGAGTGATTTCTGGGCGCGGCGTCTGGTGCGTGCCTATGGGCTGGATGCGCGCAAGATCCTTGGTAATGCGGTATCCGCGGAAGATCTGGGTCAGGATTTCGGCGCGACACTGACGCAAGCGGAAGTCACCTGGATGATGACCCATGAATATGCGCGCACCGCCGAGGATGTTTTGTGGCGGCGTAGCAAACTTGGTTTGCGCCTGACACGACAGCAAAGCGATGATCTGGCGGACTGGATGTCCCGTCAACCTGTGGCTGGGGGCTAGCAGAACGACATATTCGGGGACAGTCCTGTGCAAAACCTGCCTGCCCAACTGAAGATTTGGCATTGGTTGACGGCGCGCAGTGGTCTAACATCGGTGCAGTGGACCATATCAAGGATCGCGCCCATGCTGACCCTGCTTTGTCATCGCACGGCACCCGATGCGCGGGATGTGCTGACGCATTTCTACCGTGTCGAGGTCAGCTATAACCTGTTCGGCGAATATACGGTTACCCGCGAATGGGGTCGCGTCGGGTCGCGCGGGTGCCATATGAGTGTGTGGTTCGCAAATCTGCGCGACGCGGTGCTGGCGGCGGATAGCGCTGCGCGCAGGGCGGCCACGCGCGGATATGACCTGACCGAAAGGGCCTTTGCGACATCGGCCTGACGCCTTGCGGGGCGCAGGGGCGACCCTGCCTTGCCCCTGTCAGATGTGCTTAGACAGTTTGTGCAAGGGCACTTGCTGCAAGGCTCTTTTTCGGGTCGTAGAACGGACGCTCGACCACTGTGGCGGCAACTGCGCCCGATTGGGTCATCACCTCCAGTTCAAGGCCAAGCTCGCAACACTCCGCAGATACCATGGCCAGCGCAATGTTCTGGTCCAGCCGCGGTGAATAGATGGCCGACGTGACCTTGCCGACGCAGTTGCCGTTATGACTGATCGTCCAGAATGTCGTGTTCGGGCCGTCCAGCGGTGCGCCGCCCAGACGCAGACCAACCTGCTTGCGTTCCACCCCGTTGTCACGAATGCGCTGCAATGCGAACTTGCCAATGAAATCGGTGTCCATCTCCAGATCGACCAGACGATCCAGACCCAGTTCATAGGGGTTGGTGTTGATGTCCGCATCCGCATGATAGGACAGCATGCCGCCTTCGATCCGGCGAATAGTCGATGTGTGGCCGGGTTTCAGCCCCAGCGGCAGCCCTGCGGCCATGATCCGTTCCCACAAGGAATCGCCGCGTGAGCCATCGCGCAAATACAGCTCATACCCCAGCTCGCTGGACCAACCGGTGCGCGACACAATCAGCGGAATGCCGTCCAGTTCTACTTCGCGTAGCCAGTAATAGCGCAGGTCCATGATGCTGTCGCCAAACAAGGCGCGCATCACCTCGCCGGATTTTGGCCCCTGCAACTGCAAGGGCGACACGTCAGGTTCGGTGATTGTGACATCCAGCCCCGAATGTACTGCAACACCCTGCGCCCACAGCAGAATATCGCTGTCGGCCAGGGACAGCCAGAAATGGTTTTCGCCCAGACGCAGCAGAATAGGATCGTTCAGAATGCCGCCATGGGCATTGGTGATCAGCACATATTTGCACTGCCCCACGGCCATGTTCGACAAATTGCGCGGCGTCAGCATCTGGACGAATTTTGCGGCATCCGGACCAGTAACCTCGACCTGACGTTCGACGGCCACATCACACAGGATCGCATCATTCACGAGGTTCCAGAAGTTCTGAACCGGATCACCAAAATCGCGCGGGATATGCATATGATTATAAACCGAAAACCCCTGCGCGCCCCAACGCACGGTCGCGTCGAAATAGGGTGATTTGCGGATCTGGGTGCCGAAGCCGAAATCTTGCAACTGTGTCATGTTATCCCCCCGTATTGACGGCCGGCTGCCTGTGCCGTGATCCGTCTGAATGCTGCGCTGACCATAGCGATCCGCAGGGCGGTGTCTGTCCTGAAAATTGGGTCTGTCCCAGTCTGTTCGGACCGTTTTTTTGGCAGTTGCCAGACTGAACAGGCGCATTTCCCTAGCGCGCAGGCGGGGCCGCGAGTTTGGCAAGATTCGGCTGGCCTGACTTCACCTGCTTGGTCGTGATATAGACGAAATACCTGTCAATGCCGATATCGGCTGACAGCAGGTCATCCATCAGGTTCTGGAACGCCGCCATGCGGGGAACGAACACAGTCATGATATAGTCGATCCCGCCACCGGTCGCGACACATTCGGTGATTTCATCGACGCTGTGGATATAGGCCTCGAACCGGTCGAAATCCAGTTTGCGATGATGTGTCAGGGACACTGTCACAATGATCTTTGTGAAATCCGCGATCCGGTCCAGCGCGACCTTTGCATGGTAGCCACGAATGAAGCCTGCCGCCTTCAGCCGGTCCAGACGTGCCCAGCATGGTGTGGGCGACAGGTTGACGATTTCGGCCAGTCGCGTTTTGCTAAGCTGGCCGTGTTGCTGCACTGCGCTAAGGATGCGGATATCGGTAGCATCAAGTGCAGATCGTTTCATTCCTGTGCCTCTTGCAGCGGCCGCGGACAGAATGCCCCCGTACATGGCCTTCACTGTGGCAGTTTAACCCAACACGAATGCGCGGATACAGGGCTATGCGACCACCTTCGCGCTGATCGCGGCATATTTTCAGGCCAGTCCGGTTAAACCGGCGCACCTGTCGGACCACGCCCTAGCTGAACACCGCGCCTGTCAAAGGCCCTGTGCCGCGCAGCAATTCGGCCGCCGCCATCGCGCGTTTGCCTTCGCGCTGCACATCAGTTACCTGCACAGCCCCCTTGCCACAGGCGATTGTCAGCCCGCTTAGTACCTCGCCCGGTGCGCCGGTTTCGTCCACAGCCTGCGCGTTCAACAGTTTCAGCCGCCCGAACGGGGTGTCGCACCATGCGCCCGGAAACGGCGACAGCGCGCGGATCTGGCGCGCGATTTCATCGGCAGGGCGCGTCCAGTCAATACGGGCTTCGGCCTTGTCGATCTTGGCGGCATAGGTGACGCCCGTTTCAGGCTGCGGTTGGGGCGTCAGGTCTGGCAGGTGGTCAAGCGTGCGCGCAATCAGCCCTGCGCCCATCTGTGACAGGCGGTCATGCAGGGTCTGGGCAGTGTCATCGGGGCCAATGGGCGTGGTTTCGCGTAACAAAACCGGTCCTGTGTCCAGCCCCGCTTCCATCTGCATGATGCACACGCCCGTTTCTTTGTCACCCGCCATGATTGCGCGCTGAATGGGTGCTGCCCCCCGCCAGCGCGGCAACAGGGACGCATGGATATTCAGACACCCCATGCGCGGCGCGTCCAGCACAGTTTGCGGCAGGATCAGCCCGTAGGCCACGACAACCGCCACATCCGCGCCAAGGGCTGCAAAATCGGCCTGCGCCTGTGCATCCTTCAGGCTGGTGGGGTGACGCACGGGCAGGCCCAACGCATCGGCGCGGGCATGAACCGCACTGGGGCGGGGCTGTTTGCCACGGCCAGCAGGGCGCGGGGGCTGGGTATAGACGCACACGACATCATGCGCGGCATGGATCGCGTCCAGCGCTGCAACCGAAAAATCCGGCGTGCCCATGAAGATAACGCGCATTCAGCCCGCCTTTCTGGCGCGGCGCAGCAGCATGTCGCGCTTCAGCTTGCTTAGGTGGTCGAAATACATCTTGCCGTTCAGGTGGTCGATCTGGTGCTGCACGGATGTCGCCCAAAGCCCCACAAAATCACGATCCTCCTGCGCGCCACTGTGATTTACAAACCGCACTGTCACGGCGCGGGGGCGCTCAATGCTGGCCCAGACACCGGGCAGGTTGGGGCTGGCTTCATCATGGCTGCGCATTTGTGCGCTGGCATGCAGGATTTCGGGGTTCGCCATGCGCACCGCCTGACTGCGCGCGTCGGACGCATCCACCACCGCCAGCCGCAGCATGACGCCGATTTGCGGCGCGGCCAGCCCGACACCCGGCATCGCTTCCATCGTGTCGATCATATCGGTCCAGATGGCGCGTATGTCGTCGGTGATTGCATCAACCGGGGCTGCGGGACTGCGCAGGCGTTTGTCCGGCCACGGGATGCAGGGCCGCACACTCATCCACGGGCCTGTTCGCGCTTGAACTTGACCATCTTGCGCGTGATCATCTGGCGTTTGATTGCGCCCAGATGGTCGATGAACAGCTTGCCATTCAGGTGGTCCAGCTCATGCTGCGCGCAGGTGGCCCAAAGCCCGTCAAATTCGTCTTCGTGCATTTTTCCGTCAAGGCCCATCCAGCGCATGGTCACGCGCGCCGGTCGGGTGACTTCGGCGTAGTGTTCCGGAATGGACAGGCACCCTTCTTCATAGGTGTTCATGTCATCGGATGTGGCAATGATTTCGGGATTGACCAGCACCATCGGGCGGGGGGCTTCACCTTCTTCCTTGACGCAATCCATGACGAACATGCGCTGCAACACGCCGATTTGCGGCGCGGCCAGTCCAACACCGGGCGCGTCATACATGGTTTGCAGCATGTCTTCGGCCAGCTTGCCAATCTCGGGGGTTATCCCGTCAATCGGGGTGCAGGGCTTCTTCAGCCGCGGGTCGGGGTGTATCAGGATCGGGCGCAGGGTCATGTTTTGCGATTTAAGCCAAGCCACACGCCTGTTCAATGGGGCATTTTCCGCTTGCAGCGCGCACGCGCACAGGCCAGCTTGTTCCAAAACCGGAGGCACCCCATGAATTTCGACCAGATCATTGACCGGCGCGGCACCCATTCCATGAAATGGGACATGATGCAGGACCGTTACGGCGTATCCCCCGACACCGGAATTTCCATGTGGGTGGCCGATATGGATTTCCGTCCGCCGTCCTGTGTGCAGGACGCGCTGCAAAAGGCGGTGGATCATGGTGTATATGGCTATTTCGGGGATGATGATGCCTATCGCGCGGCCATTTGCTGGTGGATGGCGAACCGGCACGGCTGGCAGGTGGACCCCGCCCATATTTTCACCACGCACGGGCTGGTGAATGCCGTTGGCCTGTGCCTGCATACATGGACACAACCGGGTGACGGTGTGGTGTTGTTCACGCCGGTCTATCATGCGTTCGCGCGCACCATTCAGGCCGCCGGTCGCAAAGTGGTCGAATGCCCGCTGGCGTTGAATGATGGCCGCTATGAAATGGATTTTGATGAAGCCGATGCCCTGATGACCGGACAGGAACGCATGCTGGTCCTGTGTTCGCCGCATAACCCCGGCGGGCGTGTCTGGACGGCGCAGGAATTGCGCAAGGTCGCTGATTTCTGCGCGCGCCATGACCTGATTCTGGTGTCTGATGAAATTCACCACGATCTGGTGATGCCCGGCAGCCGCCATCTGCCCATGGCCGTGGCCGCGCCGGACTGCGCGGACCGTCTGGTCATGCTGACCGCTGCGTCCAAGACATTCAACCTTGCTGGCACGCATTGCGGCAATGTCATCATTGCCGATGCCAGATTGCGCGGGCAGTTCGCCACTACGCTGGCCGCGATGGGCATTTCGCCCAATTCCTTCGGGCTGCATGCTGTAACAGCGGCCTATTCACCGGCAGGAGCGGAATGGGTCGATGCGTTATGCACCTATCTGGACGGCAACCGGCAGGTGTTTGATGCGGGCATGAATGCCATTCCCGGTGTGCGGTCCATGGCGTTGCAATCCACCTATCTGGCTTGGGTGGATTTTTCAGGCACGGGTATGGACCCGCAGGAATTCACCGCAAGGGTCGAGCGTGACGCCCAGATTGCCGCCAATCACGGGCCGACATTCGGAACAGGCGGCACGGCCTATCTGCGCTTCAACCTTGGGGCACCGCGGTCAGTGATCGAACAGGCGGTGGCACGTTTGCAGGCCGCGTTCCGCGATCTGCAATAACCCCATGCACAGGGGGCGTGCACGAATGCAGATTGCGCCACCGTGCCCCCTGCCCATATGTCCCCCCAAGCAAATGGAGGGCTTCAAATGGGCCGATTGATTGACGGCGAATGGTCAAGTGAATGGTATGACACCAGCAAAACCGGCGGCGCGTTCAAACGCGACACGTCACGTTTTCGCAACTGGGTCACAGCAGACGGCAGTGCAGGCCCGTCTGGCGAAGGTGGTTTCAAGGCGGAAGCCGGGCGCTATCATCTGTATGTGTCCTATGCGTGCCCGTGGGCACATCGCACCCTGATTTTTCGCAAGCTGAAGGGGCTGGAAGGGCTGATTGACGTGTCGGCGGTTCATCCCGACATGCTGAATGACGGCTGGACCTTCGCGGATGATTTTGACGGCGCCACGGGTGACCGGCTGTTCGGGCACAAGTTCATGCGCGACATCTACACGCAGGCCGATCCGAAGATTTCGGGGCGCGTGACTGTGCCTGTGTTATGGGACAAGGAGCGCGGAACAATCGTGTCGAACGAATCCGCCGAGATTATTCGCATGTTCAATTCCGCCTTTGACGGGCTGACGGGCAACACCGATGATTACTATCCGCAAGCGCTGCGGGCCGATATTGATGCCGTGAATGACCGCATCTATGACACGGTGAATAACGGCGTTTACAAATCCGGCTTTGCCACCACGCAGGCGGCCTATGATAAGGCGGTTGTGCCGCTGTTTGACTCGCTCGACTGGTTGGAAGACCGGTTGCAGGGGCAGCGCTACCTGATGGGCAATACCCTGACCGAGGCGGATTGGCGGCTGTTCACCACATTGGTGCGGTTTGACAAGGTGTATCACCTGCATTTCAAATGCAACCGTCGCCGGATTGTGGATTACCCCGCATTATGGGCCTATACGCGCGACTTGTTCCAGCATGCGGGCGTTGCGGAAACGGTGAATTTCGACCATATCGTGCGGCATTATCACTACAGCCACGATACGATAAACCCGAACCGGATTATTCCCATCAATCCGGATCTGGATTTCAACGCACCTCATGGCCGCGACAGGCTTTGATACCGCGTAACCGCACTGTTCACACAAAAGCGATTCCCATAAGATTTGTCCTGCGCTAACGTGGGGCAAATTTCTTAGGGGGTGGTATGCGTATTCTTCCGGTTCTGGTGGCAGTTCTTGGTTTTGGTTTGGGTTCAGCAGCGCAGGCGCAAAGTTGCGGCGGCAATTTCGGTTCATTCGTTCAGGGCCTGAAATCAGAAGCCGCGACCCGCGGCTATGACCGCGCCTTGATTGACAACTTCTTTGCCAATGTCCGGCAGGAACAGGCGGTTCTGAATGCGGACCGGCGGCAGGGCATCTTCCAGCGCCCGTTTCTGGATTTCTCGCGTGCGCTGATTTCGCAGAACCGGATGAATGCGGGGCGGTCGAATGCGGATCGCCACGCGAATATCTTTCGTGCGGCACAGCAGACCTATGGTGTTCAATCCGGCATCCTGCTGGCCTTTTGGGCGTTCGAGACGGATTTCGGCGCGGTTCAGGGCGATTTCAACACGGTCAATGCGCTTGTGACGCTGTCGCATGATTGCCGCCGCCCCGAACTGTTCCGCCCGCAGGTGTTTTCCGCGATTGAAATGTATCGCCGTGGCATGCTGGACCCCGCGCGCACGCGCGGTGCTTGGGCTGGCGAAATCGGTATGGTGCAGAAATTGCCTTCTGACATCATAAATCACGCGGTCGATGGGGACGGGGACGGGCGCATCGACCTGCAAAACTCTGTCCCCGATTCCATCCTGTCGGCGGCATCGATGCTGCGCGCCAAGGGCTGGCGCCCGAATGAACCGTGGATGCATGAAGTCGCCCTGCCAAGCGGGCTGGACCTGACGCAAACAGGGCTGCGCAATGAACTGACCGTCAGCCAGTGGCAAAATCTGGGCGTGCGCCCCACCCATGGCAGCCTGCCATCGGGGAACATGCGCGCGTCTGTGATCCTGCCGCAAGGGCATCGCGGGCCAGCGTTCATGGTTTTCCCGAATTTCAACACGCTGTTTGAATGGAACCAGAGTTTTATCTACATCACCACAGCCGCCTATTTCGCCACGCGGCTGATGGGGGCACCAGTCTATCAGGCGGGCAATCCCGAACAGGGGCTGAATCAGGACCAGATGCGCCAGTTGCAGCAAAAACTGGCACAGCGCGGGTTCGATGTTGGCGGTATTGACGGCATTCTGGGCGCAAATACGCGCGCGGCAGTGCAGGATATTCAGGCGCAGCTTGGCCTGCCCGCGGATGGTTGGCCCACACCCCAGTTGTTGCGCATGCTATAGTGCCTTTGCGGCATTTCAGGCGCTTGCGCAAATTTTTGTTGGTTTTGCGTGGATTTTCTTACACTCTTCACGCCTGCGTGAGGATCGCGCGGAAAAGTGAAATTGTGCAAGTTAATGGAGTGACGCCATGGGACGCAGGGATGATTTGATTGAACGCTATGCCTCGGATTTACGGGAAAAATGCGGGGTGAACCCTGATATGGAGCTGCTGCGCAAGGTGACCATAGGATGTGGCCCATCCATCTATGACGCAGATGCCAGCACGGTTGCGGCCACGCAACAGCATGAACTGGATACGGTGCGCAGGGGCTTCCTGATCAAGAAACTCGGTTTGCCGGACGGGCCTGAACTGAACGCCGCGATTGATGCGGTCATTGAACAATATGGCCGGTCGGAACGGAACAAGTACCGTGCGGTTGTGTATTATTTGCTGGTCAGACATTTCGGCAAGGAAGCGCTATACCACTGATTGCAGTGATTAAACTTTTAGATTTTGTTCGCTTGAAATCGGCGTGCATCACTGGTTTGATTAACGTGCGGGTCAGGATGGCCGGCCTTATTTCTTCCGGTGCTGTGAAGGGCATATGGGTGAGTGGGGCCGCGTTCCATGCGCGGCCCCGTTTCCATTTCCCTTTGTGCGTCGTGAAATGACACCGCTTCGTCAGATGCCGGCCCAGAAATGACCGTTTTCCGCCAGTATTCCGATTGTGATGCAATTTTTCAGGCGTTAGGTTGAAACAACCCGACGCCAACCCTTATCTGAGGGTGAAAGGCGCTGTTGGCGCCGCCTGAACAAAGGATCTGGTCATGAGTGAATTCAGCAGTTTTCCAGTTTTGCCGCTGCGGGACATGGTGGTGTTTCCGCATATGATCGTGCCCCTGTTTGTCGGGCGTGACAAATCCGTGCGCGCACTGGAAGCGGTGATGGCAGATGACAAGCAGATCCTGCTTGTTTCGCAGAAGGATCACACGCAGGAAGATCCGGGCAGTGATGATATCTACCGCGTTGGCGTGCTGGCCAATGTGCTGCAACTTCTGAAACTGCCCGATGGCACCGTCAAGGTGCTGGTTGAAGGGCGCGCCCGCGTCCGTATTTCGGAATTTCTGGAAAATGATTCCTATTTCGAGGCCTTGGTGCAGCCCGTGCCCGACACCCAGGGTGATGCCGCCACAACGACAGCCCTGATGCGTTCGGTTCAGGGGGAATTCGAACGCTATGCGAAAGTGCGCAAGAATATCCCTGATGAGGCGCAGGCCGCGATCGCTGAAGCAACCGATTCCGCAACCCTTGCGGATCTTGCGGCCGGGCATCTGGGCGCGAGTGTGGAACAGAAACAGGCACTGCTGGAAAAGCAGGATATTTCTGCCCGTCTGGAAGAAATTTACGGGCTGATGCAGGGCGAATTGTCGGTCCTTCAGGTCGAACGCAAGATCAAGACCCGCGTGAAAAGCCAGATGGAACGCACCCAGCGCGAATATTACCTGAATGAACAGATGAAGGCCATTCAGAAGGAACTGGGTGACGGCGAGGACGGCCAGAACGAAGTGGCCGAACTGGAACAGCGCATTGCCGCAACCAAATTGTCCAAGGAAGCCCGCACCAAGGCCGAGGCCGAAGTCAAGAAGCTGAAGAACATGTCGCCCATGTCCGCAGAAGCGACCGTTGTGCGCAATTATCTGGACTGGATGCTTGCCATTCCGTGGGGCACCAAAAGCCGCGTCAAGAAAGACCTTGGCCGCGCGCAAGACGTGCTGGATCAGGATCATTACAGTCTGGACAAGGTCAAGGAACGCATTGTCGAGTATCTGGCCGTGCAGGCGCGTTCATCCAAGCTGAAAGGCCCGATCATGTGCCTTGTCGGCCCGCCGGGCGTGGGCAAGACCAGCCTTGGCCGGTCGGTTGCGAAGGCAACGGGGCGCGAATTCATCCGCATCTCGCTGGGGGGGGTGCGTGACGAATCCGAAATCCGTGGCCACCGCCGCACCTATATCGGGTCGATGCCGGGCAAGATCATTCAGGCCCTGAAAAAGGCCAAGACGACGAACCCGCTGATCCTGCTGGACGAGATTGACAAGATGGGTCAGGATTTCCGCGGTGACCCCGCCAGCGCCATGCTGGAGGTGCTGGACCCTGAACAGAACTCCACCTTCGTGGACCACTATCTTGAGGTCGAATATGACCTGTCCAATGTCATGTTCCTGACCACCGCGAACAGCTATAACATGCCCGGCCCGCTTCTGGACCGGATGGAGGTTATTCCCCTGTCCGGTTATACCGAGGATGAGAAGCTGGAGATTGCGCGCCAGCACCTGCTGCCCAAATCCGTCAAGAACCATGGCTTGCGCCGTGGTGAAATGACAATTTCTGATGGGGCCATCACCGAAATCATCCGCCGCTACACCCGCGAGGCTGGTGTGCGGAACCTTGAACGCGAACTGAACAAGATCGCGCGCAAGGCGGTGACGAAGATTATCAAGAAGGAAACCGACAAGGTCATCGTCGCGCGTGACAACCTGTCGGATTTTCTGGGCGTGTCGCGTTTCCGGTTCGGCCTGGCCGAGCGGGAGGACCAGATTGGCGTTGTAACCGGCCTTGCTTGGACGCAGGTTGGCGGCGATTTGCTGCAAATCGAAGCGCTGCGCCTGCCGGGCAAAGGCCGGATGAAAACCACTGGCAAGCTGGGCGATGTGATGAAGGAATCCATCGATGCGGCAAGTTCCTTCGTGCGCTCTATCGCGCCGGATATCGGGGTGAAGCCGCCGCGTTTCGATGCGCTGGATATTCACGTCCACGTTCCCGAAGGCGCCACACCCAAGGACGGGCCAAGCGCTGGTGTTGCGATGGTCACGTCCATTGTGTCAGTGCTGACGCAAATTCCGGTGCGCCGCGATATTGCCATGACAGGCGAGGTGACGCTGCGCGGTAATGTGCTGGCCATTGGCGGGCTGAAGGAAAAGCTGCTGGCGGCTTTGCGCGGCGGGATCACAACAGTTCTGATCCCGCAGGAAAACGTCAAGGATCTGGCCGAAATTCCCGATAACGTCAAAGAGGGGCTGACGATCATTCCCGTCGAGAATGTTCGTGACGTGTTGCGTCACGCGCTTGTCTCGCAGCCCAGTGCCGTCGAATGGGACGAGGAAGCCGAGGAAGCCGCCCGTATGGCCAGACTCGCCGCCCCGTCCTCTGATGAAAAGCCGCGCGCTGCGCATTGACGCTGCCAGATCGCGGAATGACCCCCGGCGTATCGCATTACCCAAGGTGGTGCGATACGCCCGCCAGTTCGTGGCCTTAGGCATTTTGCAGATCAGGCCTTCGCGGTTGTTTTCCTGACGCTTTCATCCTCTGCCCCTCTTGCGCAGAATAATTCCAGCGGGTAAGGAACCCATCGGGGGCGATTAGCTCAGCGGTAGAGCGCTTCGTTCACATCGAAGATGTCAGCGGTTCAAATCCGTTATCGCCCACCATACACTCCAACCTGACATATTGAGGGTGAACCGGAATATGCTGTCGGCAGTGGTGCCGACAGGTGCAACGCAAAATCTGGCTGGCAGGCTGCGGTGGTTCAGTCCCCCTGGTTCAGGACATTCCGCGCAAAGGACTTCTGGAATTCTGCCTGCTTTTCAGTGCCCGCTTCGGTCTGGTATTTGTCCCGCCACTGATTATAGGGCATGCCATAGATGGCTTCGCGGGCAGTGTCCTTGTCCATATCCAGCCCGCGCGCATTGGCGGCTTCCTGATACCAGCGGGACAGGCAGTTGCGACAGAACCCTGCAAGGTTCATCATGTCGATATTCTGCACGTCGCTGCGCGTGTCCAGATGTGCCAGTAGCGCCCGAAATGCGGCGGCTTCCAGTTCGGTGCGGGTGGTGTCGTCCATCATTTCCTCCGGCATGTTGACTTGTTGGACCTGTTCATTCTTGCGCCCGACGTCAAGTCGGCAGTATCACGGGGCTTGATATTCTGCGCCAAAATGATAACCGTTTGCGCTAACAGCTTCGGCAGGCTGGCAAGTGTTGGACGACCAGCATGTCAGACCCGCAGAACGCATTTCGGGGTCATACCCGCCTGAAAGGACCTTGCATGACCGCTTTACGTCGCCACCGCATGATCAAGATTGTCGCCACCCTGGGGCCGTCGTCATCCAGTTACGAGATGATACGCGCCCTGTTCGAGGCGGGTGCGGATGTGTTTCGCCTGAACATGAGTCACGGCACACATGAGGAAACCGCGCAGCGGCATGCGATTATTCGTCAGGTCGAGGCTGATCTGGGCCGCCCCATCGGTATTCTGGCCGATCTTCAGGGGCCGAAGCTGCGGATCGGCGCATTTGGCAGTGGTCCGGTGGATTTACAGGTCGGTCAGGCATACCGGCTTGATCTGGACAAGGCGCCGGGCGACAGCAAGCGTGTAAACCTGCCCCACCCCGAGATTTTCGAGGTTCTGGAGCCGGGCGCCGAATTGCTGGTCAATGACGGCAAAGTCCGCTTGAAGGTCGAGGCATGCGGGCCGGATTTCGCGGATTGCACCGTGACTGTGGGCGGCGTTATTTCGGACCGCAAGGGTGTGAACGTGCCCGATGCTGTGTTGCCGGTCGCGGCACTGTCTGACAAGGACCGCAAGGATCTGGAATTTGCCTGCCGTTTGGGTGTGGATTGGCTGGCACTGTCCTTCGTTCAGCGCCCGTCAGATGTGCTGGAGGCCCGCCAACTGGCGCAGGGGCGCGCGGCAATCCTGTCCAAGATTGAAAAACCCGCAGCAGTGAAGGCGTTTGACGAAATTCTGGCTGTATCTGACGGCATTATGGTGGCGCGTGGCGATCTGGGGGTTGAACTGCCTGTGCAGAACGTGCCGCCCATCCAGAAACGGCTGGTGCGCAAGGCCCGTGCGGCCGCGAAACCCGTGATTGTGGCAACCCAGATGCTGGAATCCATGATCGAAAGCCCCATGCCCACCCGCGCCGAGGTATCGGACGTTGCGACGGCGATCTATGAAGGGGCCGATGCGGTGATGTTGTCGGCAGAATCTGCCGCAGGGCAATTCCCCATCGAGGCGGTGACAACCATGAATAATGTCGCGATCGAAGTTGAAAGCGACCCCACCTATATTGATGTGATCGATGCGTCGCGCAAGAATGTGCATCACCACTCTATCGCGGATGGCATTGTATCGGCCGCACGCGAACTGGCCGAGAAAACGGATATTGCCGCCATCTGCTGTTTCACCGAATCGGGCACGACAGCCAGCCTTGTTGCGCGTGAACGTCCGCATGTGCCGATTCTGGCACTGACACCTTTCGTCGGGGTGGCGCGGCGCTATTCGCTGACATGGGGTGTGCATTGCGAACAGGTCAACGAGGTCGAGCGCTTCAAGAAGGCCGTTATCAATGCCGTGCGCGTGACACGGAAATACGGATTTGCCACTGAAAAGGACCAGATCCTTGTGACTGCGGGCATCCCGTTCAACCAACCGGGCACCACCAA
Source organism: Roseinatronobacter sp. (assembly GCF_051859525.1). Lineage (NCBI taxonomy): Bacteria > Pseudomonadati > Pseudomonadota > Alphaproteobacteria > Rhodobacterales > Paracoccaceae > Roseinatronobacter > Roseinatronobacter sp. The sequence continues at coordinate 61,523 of NZ_JBHYFM010000007.1, forward strand.
TATTTTGCGCGTGGCACCTTGTGCTGAGCACTTGATTGTTCAGGGAGAGCCCGAGTAACCTGACCATGCCTTGTGTTGCGTGGTGGGTATGGAATTAGAAACCTTGTTTCTGTTGGGCGTGTATCTGCTGCCGCTTGCGATGGTCAGTGCAATGGCTGCATGGGCCGACAACCGTAAACCCGTTTTGGGCCTGCTGCTGTTGTTGTGCAGTGGCGGCCTGATTGCGTGGGTCTGGGTGCAACGCCCCGACGGCATGTTTGCCTTGCGCGAGATACCGGAACTTACCGTGGCGCTGGCCGCGCAGGTTATGGCACTTTTCTAGGGAAACCAACTTGCGCCCCCCCGACTTCTGGTGTAGCGAGCACGCTCTAGTTGATGCGTCCGGCCAAGTGGCATGCCGAGTCGCATCGTAAACCGGTTTTCGAACTAAGGAGTCGGAAATGCCCAAGATGAAGACCAAATCAGGCGCGAAGAAGCGCTTCTCCATGACCGCCAGCGGCAAGGTCAAGGCAGGTCAGGCCGGCAAACGCCACGGCATGATCAAGCGGACCAAGAAATTCATTCGCGACGCACGCGGCAACACCATCCTGTCCGATCAGGATGCGCGTATCGTCAAGAAATATATGCCCTACGACCGCTAAGGAGGCGCTGTCATGTCCCGAGTAACTTCCGGCAAAGTCACCCATGCCCGTCACCGCAAGGTCGTAAAAGCCGCAAAAGGCTATTATGGCGCGCGGTCGCGCAATTTCCGCACTGCAACGCAGGCGGTTGACAAGGCCAACCAATACGCAACCCGTGACCGCAAGGTACGCAAGCGGAATTTCCGCGCATTGTGGATTCAGCGTATCAACGCTGCCGTGCGCGAAATCGACCCCAACCTGACCTATTCGCGTTTCATCAACGCACTGGGTCTGGCCGGTATCGAAGTGGACCGCAAGGTTCTGGCCGATCTGGCCGTGCATGAACCCGAAGCCTTTGGCCAGATTGTTGCCAAGGCACAGGCCGCAATGGCCTAAGGGGTCCGCAACACCCGATCTGAATGAACCGCATGCCCCCGCGCATGCGGTTTTTTCTTTGCCCGCAGGATGAACCGCGATATGGCAGACGAAAATCGGCCAGCCCCTTGGCCTTTATCCACCGACTGCCCATATAGGGCAAAAGAGTAATACAGAGGGCGATTATGCTGGAATTGAACGCAGGCGCGAATGCCGCCGATGAAACCCTTATCGTTGATGGCTCGGACCGTGATTTTATGGCACAGGTCATTGAGGTCAGCAAGGACGTGCCGGTTATTGTCGATTTCTGGGCGCCCTGGTGTGGCCCGTGCAAGACCCTTGGCCCCGCGCTGGAGGCAGAGGTGCGCGCCGCCCGTGGCAAGGTGCGTATGGTCAAGATCAATGTCGATGAAAACCAGGCAATTGCCGGTCAGTTGCGCGTCCAGTCCATTCCCACGGTTTACGCGTTCCATCAGGGCCAGCCGGTTGACGGGTTTCAAGGTGCGCAGCCGCCCGCCGCGTTAAAGGAATTTGTGGCCAAGCTGGCCGCGCTGGCATCTGGTGATGACGGGCTGGACGCCGCGCTGGATGAGGCCGACAGCATGCTGGAACAGGGGGCCGCAACAGATGCCGCGCAGGTTTTTGCGGCTGTTCTGGCAGAGGAGCCTGAGAATGCCCGCGCCTTCGGCGGGTTGGCCCGCGCCCATATCGCCGCTGGTAATCTGGATCAGGCAGAGGCGCTTATTGCCAATGTTCCCGCCGCCATCGCCACCACCCCGGAGGTGGAGGCCGCACGCGCGAAGCTTGCACTGGCCCGTCAGGCCGAAAATGCGGGACCGGTCGACGATCTGCGTGCGCAGGTTCAGGCGGAACCCGACAACCATCAGGCGCGGTTTGACCTTGCGCAGGCATTGTATGCAACCGATCAGGTGGAAGCGGCGATTGACGAATTGCTGGAATTGTTCCGCCGTGATCGTGACTGGAACGAAGCGGCAGCCAAGGCGCAATTATTCACCATTTTTGATGCCTTGAAGCCGAACGACCCGCTTGCCGCAAAAGGGCGGCGCAAACTTAGCTCGATGATATTTGCCTAAGCCGGTTTGCGGGTTAGGTTCCCTGTCATGGTGCGTATAAAAGACCTTCCCGATCTGATTCCCGTGTTTCCATTGCCGGGGGCGTTGCTGTTGCCGCGCGCCCGTCTGCCGTTGCATATATTTGAACCCCGCTATCTGGCCATGCTGGATGATTGCATGAAAACCCCGCAGCGGCTGATCGGAATGATCCAGCCGCGCAGCGTTCCGCAAAGTGACGAAAAGGCGTTGCACAGTATCGGCTGTGCGGGTCGCCTGACCGCGTTTTCCGAAACCGAAGACGGGCGCTACATGATTACACTGACAGGTGTTTCGCGGTTTCGTCTGCGTCAGGAAGTGTCGGGTTTCACGCCTTACCGCCGCGCTGAAATAAGCTGGGACGGGTTTGAACGGGATCGCGGTGATGACGAACAGGACAGCGGGTTTGACCGCGACCAGTTCTTCGATGTGCTGCGGCGTTTTTTCACGATACACGGCCTGTCGACGGATTGGGACAGCCTGACCGAGGCAGATGACGAATTGCTGATCAATTCCCTGTCCATGCTGTGCCCGCTGGACCCTGACGACAAACAAGCCCTGTTGGAAGCGCCATCCTTGACGACGCGGCGCGAAACGCTGGTCACATTGATGGAATTCGCGCTGCGCGGCGGCTCGGACGAGGCGATGCAATGAACGAAACCCCAAGCCGGAATTTTGACAGGCGTATGCTGGAAGCCCTTGTGTGCCCGCTGACGAAGGGGCGGCTAAGTTATGATGCGCAGGCGCAGGAACTGGTGTCAAAGGCCGCGCACCTGGCCTTTCCCATCCGCAACGGGATTCCCATCATGCTGGTCGATGAAGCCCGCGAAGTCGATTGATTTTCACCTTTTGGCCAGAATCCGGGGGCCGCAAATAGATACGCCCTGACCAATGGTCAGGGCGATCCGAGCAGTAAACGTGCCGTTGGTCAGGCGACACGGGTGGAAATCGGGCGGCCGGTCAGCGTTTGCGTTCCGGCCTTAATGATGATGTGGCCATTCCCCAACGCACGCACAAAAACACCCTGAGCGGTGATGTACTTGCCGATCTTGATTGTGCGTATCATGGTCTGGTCCTTTCTCGCGGTGCCGTGTCCCGCAGGGGTTACCCCAGGACCAGCGTTAAGCCCAATTTGCCAGATTTCACCATCGATACAACGCCTGGACCTTTCCATTTCCTTAATTCTGACAAATTTCTTCGCTGCGGTGCAAAGGGTCGTTTCCAAAATCGAAACAGTCTTTGAGCTTGGCGGGTGAGGTGCGGAGTCAGGAAACACACAGGGGCTGCACTACAGCCAGTCACGCAGAATCGGTATCAGTGGCAGGTCTGCCGCTGGCATGGGGTAGTCCCGCAAATTTGCCGCGCGCACCCATTTCAGTGCCTGCCCTTCGCGCGATTGCACCTGCCCGTCCCATTTGCGGCACGCAAATAGCGGCATCAGCAGATGAAAATCATCATAGGCATGGCTGGCAAATGTCAGCGGCGCAAGGCAACTGGACCATGTGTCTATGCCCAGTTCCTCATGCAGTTCGCGTATCAGCGCCGCTTCGGGGGTTTCGCCCGCTTCCACCTTGCCGCCCGGAAATTCCCACAAGCCCGCCATGGACTTGCCTTCGGGACGCTGTGCCAGAAGCACACGCCCGTCAGCGTCTATCAGCGCGACCGCAGAAACCAGAACCAGCTTCACGAACGGTAATCCGTGTTGATGTCGATATAGCGGTGCGTCAGATCGCAGGTCCAGACGGTTGCCGCGCCAATACCAAGGCGCAGATCCACCCCGATAACAAGTTCCTGCTGGCGCATGTATTCCGCGCCGACCTGTTCGGCATAACTGGGCGCGACCTGCCCTTGAAACGCGACCAGATGCGGCCCGAAGCGGATGGACAGGCGGTCGCGGTCAGCCTCGGCCCCTGATTTTCCGACGGCCATGACAATCCGGCCCCAATTCGGGTCTTCGCCTGCGATTGCGGTTTTGACCAGCGGCGAATTCGCGATCGCCATCGCAACCTTGCGCGCGTCCGCATCAGACTTTGCGCCGGACACAGACACTTCAACGAACTTGGTGGCCCCTTCGCCGTCGCGCACAACCTGATGCGCCAGATCCAGCATGACCTTGCCCAAAGCATCTGAAAACGCGCGCGCGCTATCGCTGGTGGCATCCTCGATCACGGGCATATCGGCCTGACCTGTGGCCCCAAGCAGCACCATATCCGATGTTGATGTGTCGCTGTCCACTGTGATGCAGTTGAAACTGCGGTCGGTTTGTTGCGACAGAATGGACTGCAGGGCAGGGCGGGTGATCTTCGCATCAGTGAAAATATAGACCAGCATCGTCGCCATATCGGGCGCAACCATGCCGGACCCTTTGGCGATACCGGAAATGGTGACAGACTCGCCCGCAATCTCGAACGTGGCGCTGGACCCTTTGGGGAAGGTGTCGGTCGTCATGATGGCGCGTGCCGCGTCATGCAAGGCCGCGCTGGACAATCCGACCGTCAGTTCGTCCAGCACCGTGATGATACGGTCATGGGGCAGCGGCTCGCCGATCACGCCGGTCGAGGATGTGAAAACACGGGTGGCAGGCAGGCCCAGCTTTTGCGAGACGGCCGCGCTGATTGCGTTGACCGAGGCCACGCCGGCTGCGCCGGTGAACGCGTTTGCATTGCCGGAATTGACAAGGATCGCTGCGCCTTCGGTGCCGTCGCCTGCGATCTTGGCCTGCGCGTCCAGCACGGATGCCGAACGCGTGGCAGAACGGGTGAATGTGCCTGCGACAACCGAACCGGGGTCCAGAACCGCCAGCATGACATCAGTGCGTCCCGAATAGCGCACGCCGGCCGCTGTCGTGGACAGACGCACGCCCTTGATCGCGGGCAGGTCGGGGAAGTCCACAGGCGCCAGTGGCGACACCATAACCCCGCCCTTAGGGAAGGAGGGCGCCGCCGTTTTCAGCTGTGCCTTCAATGACTTGATCTTCTTCTTCAGTTTTTTCTTCGCGCCCATCGGATGCCCCCAAAAGAAAGGCCGACCCGCAAGCGGGTCGGCGCTGCGCGGCCAGATTACACCTAGTCCGCTTAGTCGTCCAGAAGCTCTGAACGGGTCAGCACATCAGGTGTCAGGTCTTCATAGGCGCGTTCAATCGTTGCGGAACCCGTCGCGCGGTCCAGTTCTTCTTGTGCGGCTTCGCGCTGGATGTTCTGGACCAGCGCTTCGCGCACTTCTTCCAGTTCCGGTGCCTGTGACATGCGCATGTCATTCAGCAGGACCAGATGCCAGCCGAACTGGGTTTCCAGCGGTCCCATATACTCGCCGACTTCCAGCGCCTCGACGGCTTCCTCGAATTCGGGAATCATTGCACCCGGACCAAACCAGCCAAGCGACCCGCCATTCGCGGCCGCCCCGTCAAAGGAATGCTCGCGCGCCAGTTCGGCGAAATCCGCCCCTTCATCAAGCTGCGCGCGCAGGGCTGCGGCTTCTTCCTCTGTTTCGACGATAATATGCGATGCGTTATATTCGGGTGTGGGTTCCTGACCGTCAAATTCGGTCACAAACGCGCCATATGCCTGTTCGATCGCGTCATCCGTCACGGCGCTTTCCGCAATCCGCGACAGCGCAGCATTGGCAACAAAGGCACGCTGTTCGTTTTCCAGCGTGATCTGTTCGCGCGCGCTCAGGGTGCCATCGGCCATTTGCATAATGGCGGTTTGCTCGATCAGTTGCTCGACCAGCGGTTCAAACAACGCATCTGCGGGCAGTTCGCGGAATTGTTCGGGCAGGGCATCGCGGGCGGCCAGAAGGTGCCCCAGCGTGATATTGGTGCCGTTCACGGTTGCCAGAACGGTGTCGCGCGTCACGTCGTCTTGTGCGATGGCGGGGGCGGAAAACGCCAGCCCTGCCGCAAGAACAACACTCATTCGTGTAAATCTGCCCATATTCTTGTTCCTTTCCCTGTGCGACAGGCGCACATCGTTGACACTTTTGGGGGCGACCATTACATCGCAGACTGGTTCTGCATTGCTAGGGGGCCGCGCGGTTCATCTGCCCTTCTATGGAAGCCAGCGCGTTCCGACAACCCCGGCAGCATTAGTGCAACATGACGATTTCTTTAGCGGCCGTCAAAATACGCCGCATCAGATGCAACGAGGCGGAGATAGAATGCTGGGTTTGGGCGCGATTTCAAAGAAAGTTTTCGGCACGGCGAATGACCGCAAGGTCAAGGCAGTCCGCCCGATCGTTGCAAAAATCAACGCATTGGAGCCGGAGTTTCAGGCCCTGTCCGATGAGGGGTTGGTTGCCAAGACCGAAGAATTGAAAACCCGCGTTGCGAATGGCGAAACGCTGGATGCGGTTTTGCCCGAAGCCTTCGCCAATTGCCGCGAAGGGGCGCGGCGCGCGCTGGGATTGCGGGCGTTTGACGTGCAGCTGATTGGCGGCATGTTCCTGCATCAGGGCAATATTGCCGAAATGAAAACCGGCGAGGGCAAGACCCTTGTGGCCACATTTCCGGCATATCTGAACGCGCTGACCGGCAAGGGCGTGCATGTCGTCACTGTCAACGACTATCTGGCACGGCGCGATTCCGAATGGATGGGCAAGGTTTTTGCCAAGCTGGGCATGCGTTGCGGGGTCGTGTATTCGCAACAACCCGACGCCGAGAAGAAGGACGCCTATGCCGCCGATGTGACCTATGCCACCAATAACGAGCTGGGATTTGACTATCTGCGCGACAATATGCGTATGCGTCTGGATGACATGAACCAGCGCGACCATTTCTTCGCCATCGTAGACGAGGTGGACAGTATCCTGATTGACGAGGCCCGCACGCCGCTTATCATTTCCGGCCCTGCCGAGGACAAAAGCGATCTGTATGTCAAAGTCGATGCCCTGATCCCGCATCTGCAAGAACAGCATTTCACCATTGACGAGAAAATTCGCAACGCCACCCTGACCGAAGACGGAAACGAATTCATCGAGGAGAAGCTGCGCGAAGCGGGCCTGCTGACAGAAGAGCAGTCGCTGTATGACCCGGAATCCACGTCGCTTGTGCATCATGTCAATCAGGGTCTGCGTGCGCACAAACTGTTCCACAAGGACCAGAACTATATTGTCCGTGACGGGCAGGTTGTGTTGATCGACGAATTTACCGGCCGCATGATGGCGGGCCGCCGCCTGTCCGAAGGGCTGCATCAGGCCATCGAGGCGAAAGAAGGTGTCGGAATCCAGCCGGAAAACGTGACCTATGCGTCGGTCACCTTCCAGAACTATTTCCGCATGTATAAGAAACTTGCGGGCATGACGGGCACGGCCTCCACCGAAGCGTCGGAATTTCAGGAAATCTATAACCTTGGGGTGGTCGAAATTCCGACAAACCTGCCGATCTCGCGTCTTGATGAACATGATCAGGTGTACCGCACATCGCAGGAAAAACTTGATGGTGTGCTGTCGGAAATTCGCACTGCGCATGAACAGGGCCAGCCCATTCTGGTGGGCACCACATCCATCGAGAAGTCTGAAGAACTGTCCGCACTGCTGACGAAGGCTGAAATCAAGCATAACGTCCTGAATGCGCGCCAGCACGAACAGGAAGCGCAGATCGTCGCAGATGCGGGCCGTCTGGGTGCGGTGACAATCGCCACCAACATGGCTGGGCGCGGCACCGATATTCAGTTGGGCGGCAATGTCGACATGCAGGTCATGCAGGCACTTGACGCCAACCCCGACACCGACCCCGCCGAGTTGCGCGCCCGTATCGAGGCCGAGGTCGCAGAAGAAAAGGCAAAGGTCATCAAGGCAGGCGGGTTGTTCGTTCTGGCAACAGAACGCCACGAAAGCCGCCGCATCGACAACCAGCTGCGCGGCCGTTCGGGGCGGCAGGGGGATCCGGGGCGTTCGGTCTTCTTCCTGTCGCTGGAAGATGACCTTATGCGCATTTTCGGGTCTGAACGGCTGGAAAAAGTGCTGTCCACCCTTGGCATGAAAGAAGGCGAGGCGATTGTTCACCCATGGGTCAACAAATCGCTGGAAAAGGCACAGGCCAAGGTCGAGGCCCGCAATTTCGACATTCGCAAGGAATTGTTGAAATACGACAACGTGATGAACGAACAGCGCCGTGTTGTGTTTGAACAGCGCCGCGACATCATGGAAGCCGATGATCTGTCCGAAATCATCGAAGATATGCGCCATCAGGTGGTCGATGATCTGGTCGATACGCATATGCCGCAAAATTCCTATGCCGAACAATGGGACATGGACGGGCTGCACATTGCCGCGCGCGACAAGCTGGGTCTGGACCTGCCCGTTCAGGACTGGGGCGAAGAAGATGGCGTGGATCAGGACGTGGTGCGCGACCGGCTGTGCGAAGCGTCTGATGCGCTGATGGCGCAGAAACAGGACCAGTTCGGGTCCGACACGTTGCGCAATCTGGAAAAACAGATCCTGCTGGAAACCATCGACCGCAAGTGGCGCGAACATTTGCTGACGCTGGACCATCTGCGGTCTGCGGTGCGGTTCCGTGGCTATGCCCAGAAAGATCCGCTAAACGAATACAAGGCCGAAGGGTTCTTGCTGTTTGAGGCGATGCTCAATTCATTGCGCGAAGATGTGTCGGCCTATCTGGCGCGCATCCGACCGCTGTCGGAGGAAGAACAGAAATCCATGCTGCAACGCATGGCCTTGCATCAGCATAATGCACAGATCGCCGCCGAAAACGCGGGCGAGGCGCCCGAACCCCTTGTCGAAGGGTTTGACGAAACCGACCCCGCAACATGGGGCAATCCCGGCCGGAATGACCTGTGCCCCTGCGGGTCCGGCAAGAAATTCAAGCATTGCCACGGGCGGCTGGCGTAACGCGCGCATAGGGCACAGCCCGCGCAACGCGACCCGTCAAAATGGCCAGACCCGGCCCGACCAGCCCCGTCAACACGGGGCTGTTTGCGTCCAGCCCGCCTGTGTAAGTGCCGAAGGCGGGCAAGATCAGATGATCCTTGCCCACCAGAAATGCCGCATGCCCGCGTCCGGCCAATCTGAATTTCGGGTGGAAATGGCCTGATATATCGGGTGGCGAGTCTGGCGCCGCCTGATGGCGCAGGGTTATTCCCGCAAGCGTCAGTTCCGGCGCACCATGGGCGGGGTCATGGTTGCCGCTGACGGATGCCAGTTGCGTCATGCCCTGCAATCGCTGCCATTGTGGCCCCGCCGTCACGTCCCCTGCCGCATCATCATCGTCGAATGTATCGCCCAGCAGGATGGTTTGCGCGGCCCCTGTAGCGGCCACGTCCTGCGTCAGGCGGTGAAGCGTGTCCTGCGCGTCAAACGGGGGCAGAAGGCCGCCGCCGCGCCGTGCCATACGGGCCGATTTACCCAGATGCAGGTCAGCCACGACCAATGCGTTTTGCGCGGGCCACCATAGCGCACCTGTCGGGCGGGCGGTGAAACGCGCCCCCGCGAATGTGAAGTCATACCCCTTCATGCCAGCCCCGCATCTGCCAGCATGCGCGCGGCTTCTTCGTCCAGCAGGCGTTCATGCCCCAGCCCGCGAATGGGCACGCGCCCTGCTTCCAGCATCAGGGGCGCGGCAAGGGGCGTCACGCGCGCGCAGCTGGTATGCACAATCCGCGGGCGGTCCCGCAGCATTTGTTCGATGCGTCCGAAATCCACCAGACCATGCGCCGCTTGGTCGCGGGTTATGCGCAACAGCAGGTGGTCGGGGTCGTATTTGCGCAAGGTGTCATACAGGATATCGCTGGAAAACGTGGCCTGTTTGCCGGTTTTTCGTTTGCCGGGCAAGTTGCGCTGGATCAGCCCCGCAATCGCGGCCACGGCGCGGAAACTGCGTTTCATCACCGCATTTTCGGCCAGCCAGTCGGCCAGACCGTCCCGCAAGCCGTGCGGGTCCAGCAAGGGGGCGGGGTCTGTTACCGGATCCAGTGACCAGATGAGAACCGCGTAATCGGTGGCGACAAATCCCAAGGGGCCAAGGCCCGCCCCCTCCATCCGGCGGGTCAACAACAGGCCCAGCGTCTGATGCGCATTATAGCCCGCAAAGCCATATAGGCAGAAATAGGCCCGCCCCCCGCGCATAAAGGTTTCGCAGGTCAGGGTTCCGGGTTGGGGCAGGTGCGATATATCCGCCTGAAGCTGCAACCATTGCGCGGTTGCCGCCGGCAAGGCCACCCATTGCGCGGGGTTCCCGATCAGGGCCAGCACCTGGTCGCTAAGCAGGGTGGATGTCGACATTTTCAACCCGCCGAATACGGCAATCTTGGGCTGGCGGGCCGGTTGCGGGGTCACCTCGACCACCATATCGCGCAGCATGTCATAGCGCACGGTTTGCCCGCCAATCAGGAATGTGTCGCCGGGCGTCAGGGTGGCGGCAAATCCTTCATCCACCTCGCCCAATGGCATGCCGCCACGCCCCTTGCGGCGCACCTTCAGCGTTTCGGAGGCGGTGATCGTGCCGATATTCATGCGAATATCTCGCGCGGTGCGCGGGTCGCGCAACTGCCACAGCCCGTCACGCAGAACCAGCCTTTGCCAGCGGTCATAGGCGCGCAGGGCATAACCGCCAGTGGCGCAGAATTCCAAACAAGCCTCGAACTCAGCGCGCGTGACATTCGCATAGGGACCGGCGCGCGTGATTTCGCCAAACAGCGCATCCGCACAGAACGGCCCTGCACAGGCGATCAGCAGAATATGCTGGCACAGCACATCAAGGCCGCCTGCGGGGCGCGCGTCACCATCCAGCTTGCCATCCTGCACCGCTTGCAGGGCGGCCACGCATTCCAGCACCTCAAACCTGTTGGTGGGCACGATCCGCGCGCGCGACGGGGTGTTATACTGGTGGTTTGCCCGCCCGATACGCTGGACCAGCCGTTTGACATTCTTGGGCGCGCCCACCTGTAGCACCAGATCCACATCGCCCCAGTCAATGCCCAGATCCAGACTGCCGGTGCAAACCATGGCGCGCAACTGCCCTGCGGCCATTGCCGCTTCGGCGCGGGTGCGTACATCGCGCGACAGGCTGGAATGGTGCAACCCTATGGGCAGGTTCCGGTCATTCACGTCCCACAGCGCCTGATAGAATAGTTCCGCCTGCGCGCGGGTGTTGATGAATACCAGCGTCATGCGCGCGCCCTCGATTGCGCGCATGACGTCGCGCGCGGCGTATTGCCCGCCTGCCCCCGACCATGGCGGGGGCGCCGTGACCGGCAGCATGGCAATGTCGGGTGCGGGGCCGGGGTCCGCGTGCAACACCTGCGCGCCCCCAATGAACGTGGCCAAAGCGGGCGGGTTTTCAACAGTGGCCGACAGGCCCGTGACCGTCAGCGCGGGCGCAAGGCTGCGCAATCGCGACAGGCCCAGCATAAGCTGGTCACCGCGTTTGGACTCGGCCAGTGCGTGGATTTCGTCAATGACCACGCGGCGCAGCGTGCCGAAAATGCGCGGCGCTTCCGGGTAGGACAGCATCAGCGCCAGTGATTCCGGCGTGGTCAGCAAAATATGGGGCGGGTCCAAGCGCTGGCGCGCGCGGGTGGTGGCGGTTGTGTCGCCGGTGCGGTCCTCAATGCGGATATCCAGCCCAAGCCCCGCCACGGGCCGCGCCAGATTGCGCGCAATATCATGGGTCAGCGCCTTCAGGGGCGACACATACAGCGTGTGCAACCCTGCAAAGGGCTGTTGCAGATCGCATAGCGTGCGCAAGAACCCCGCCAATGTCTTGCCCCCGCCCGTGGGTGCAATCAGCAATGTGTCGCAATCCGCGCCCGCCAGCGCGATCTGGTGGGGGTGGGGCTGCCAGCCTTGCGCGGCGAACCAGTCAAGAACAGGGGGCGGCAATGTCATTTCGGCAGAAATTCCTGCAGGGTTTCAAGCGTGTCCGCCTGTGCGGCAGGTTTGTCATCGCGAATGCGGCTGATCCTTGGAAAGCGCATTGCCACACCGGATTTGTGACGCGGTGACCGGTTCAACCCCTCAAAGGCAACCTCGACCACCTTCAGCGGTTTGACCGCGCGCACAGGGCCGAAACGGTCGGTTGTATTGTCGCGCACAAAATGGTCCAGCGCCTTCAGTTCCGCATCGGTGAACCCGAAATACGCCTTGCCGACTGGAACCAGCACACCCCCGTCCCACACCCCGAAGGTGAAATCCGAATAATAGCCGGACCGCTTGCCATGCCCGCGTTGGGCATACAGCAGAACAGCGTCAATCACGAACGGGTCGCGTTTCCATTTGAACCAGTTTCCCTTCGCGCGCCCCGCAACATATGGGCTGTCGCGGCGCTTTATCATTACCCCTTCGATCACGGCATCGGGCGGGTTTGCGCGCAGGGCGGCCAGATCGTCCCATGTCGTGAAATCCAGCCTTGGCGACAGGTCAATCTGTGCGGGCAACGCAGGGGTGGCCGCGTCCAGCACGGCGCGGCGCGCGTCATAGGGCTGGTTGCGCATGTCCTGCCCCTGCCAGACCAGCACATCATAGACGCGCAAACCGGCAGGGTGGCTGCGCAGCATGGCGGCGCTGACGGTCTTGCGGTTCAGGCGTTGTTGCAAGTCCCCGAAGGGCGCAACCGTATTCCCCCGCCGCACCAGCAATTCCCCGTCCAGCACCCCGTCAAAATCCAGTAGGGCCAGCACATCGGGAAAGGCGTTCGATATATCCTCGCCGGTGCGGGAATACAGGCGCTGCGTGCCACGGTCGCTGACAGCCTGCACACGAATGCCGTCCCATTTCCATTCCGCTGCAAAATCCGCAGGGGGCTGACCCGCCATCGCGTCCGCATCCCACGCAGTGGACAGCATGACGGGGCGAAAGGGCGCGTAGGCGGCAGTTTCAGGCTTCGTACCGCCCTGCGCCCAAGCGAACAACTCCAGATAGGGGGGCGTCAGGCCGTGCCATATCTCCTCAACCTCGGGCAGGGGCAGGGCGGCCCATTTGGCAAAGGCCGTGCGGGCCAGCCGCGCCGACACCCCCACCCGCAAGCCCCCTGTTGCCAGTTTCAGGCAGGCATAGCGTTGTGACGGGCCAAGACTGTCCAGCAGCGCCACAATCACACCCTCAAGCTGCGCTTTGGGCGTGTCGCGCAACTGCGCAACCACATCGGCCAGCGCGGGGTTCTTCTGCCCGTCCACTGGCCAGATCAGCGCAATGGTTTCCGCCAGATCGCCCACAAAATCATAGCTATGGGCGAATAATTCGGCATCAACCCTGCCCGCCACCAACCCGCGCAACAATGACGGGCGCACCTGCCGCAAATCCAGATCACCCGTCAGCGCCGCCAGCGCAAGCCCGCGGTCCGGGTCGGGCTGGGTGGCGAACCAGTCGGCCAGCACCCGTTCCTTGCCCGACCGCTGCGGGGTGAAGGCCAGCTGTTCCAGCAGCCGCGCGAATGCCGCAAGCCCGCCTGTCATTCCGCCTCGTCCTCATAGCCGATCAGGCGCAGGGGGTGGGCCGCGCGCCCGTTCAGGCTGCACCAGCGCATGACGGCATCTTCGCGCCCATGGGTGACCCAGACCTGCGCGGGGTCCAGTTCGGTGATGGTGCGCGTCAGGTCGGGCCAGTCCACATGGTCGGAAATGACAAGCGGCAGTTCAACACCGCGCTGGCGCGCACGCGCGCGCACCTGCATCCAGCCTGATGCAAAGCAGATCACCGGATCGGGAAAACGCTGCGCCCATGTGGCTGCAAATGCTGATGGTGGCGCAAGCACGATTGCGCCCGCAAAATCCGGCTTGCGCCCGCGTTCAAGGGTGGCAGGGCGTAGATCGCCCAGCGCGATACCTTGGGAAATGTGATACTCGCACAGCTTTTGCAACGCGCCATGAATATGGATTGGCCCGTCATAGCCTGCCTGCCGCAACAGCATGATGACGCGTTGCGCCTTGCCCAGTGCATAGGCCCCGACCAGATGCGCGCGGTCGGGCTGCGCGCGCACAGATGCCAGCAGTTTGGCGATTTCGTCCAGTGGGTCGGGGTGGCGAAAGACCGGCAGGCCGAATGTGGCCTCGGTCACGAAAATATCGCAGGGAACGGGTTCAAACGGTGCACAGGCCGCGTTTGGCACGCGACTGTAATCGCCCGACACCACAACGCGCCCCTGCACGCCCGTCACCGCAATTTGCGCCGAACCCAGCACATGACCGGCGGGGTGAAAACTGACCGTCACATCGCCAATACGCACTGGCCCGTCATAGGTCTGGCGGTTTTCGGTGAAGCCCGCGCCATAGCGCAGCGCCATGATGTCCAGTGTTTGCGCAGTGGCCATAACCGCCCCATGCCCCGCGCGGGCGTGGTCGGCATGGCCGTGGGTGACAAGCGCACGCGCCACAGGGCGGACAGGGTCAATGAAGAACCCGCCCGCCGGACAGAATAACCCTTCAGGTCTGGGGACCAGAATAGGGTCCATTCATTCCCCCGCATTGCATGACAGGGACCGCCCCTGCCACATGTTCCAAAGTGTGGCAGGGATGCGGGAAATCAAGCCGTGATCACGCGTCCTGTATGACCTTGGCGGCATCGCGCGCCAGCGCTTCGCGCGTGGCATTGCGCCGATACCACAGCATGACCGCCGTTGATGTCAGGACAATGAACAGCGAATACAGCACCGGAATAAGCAACACTGCCTGCTGTTGTGCCGCCGAGAAACTTAGCGTGATGACCAGCACCGCCAGCGGGCCGTTCTGGATGCCGGTTTCCAGACTAATGGTGCGCGCGCGGTTGGTGTCCTGCCCCAAACCCCGCGCCACCCAATAGCCGAACAACATGCCAATCAGGCCAATGCCGATGGTGGCCGCATAAATCGGCGCGGGCGTGTCCAGCAGCAACTGGTAATTGCGCGGCACCCAACTGATGATCAGGAACAGGATCACCACCACCCCCATGAACGACCCGATCAGTTCCACTGTTGCGCCCACATTGGGGTTCAACCGCCGCAGGACCATACCCAGCATTGTGGGAACCAGCAGCACGGCCAGAATTTGTGCCACATTGCCCGGCGGGATGACATAATCCGCCCCCACACCCGCGAGCCCGCCGTAAAAGGACAGCAGCAGCGGCACCATGACCACAGCCGCCATCGTGGACACGGTGGTCATCATGATCGACAGTGCCAGCACGCCCTTGCTGAAATAGGCAAAGATGTTGGATGTGGTGCCACCGGGCATACAGGCAATCAGCAACAACCCCACGACCAGCGCAGGCGGCAGGCCCAACAGCACCGCCAGCAAAAACCCCAGAAAGGGCATGACCGCGAACTGACTCAGCAGCCCGACCAGAATCCCCTTGGGTTTGCGAAAGGCGATCAGGAAGTCGCGCGGTGTCATGCTGGCCCCCATGCCCAGCATGATCACCATCATCATGATTCCCAGTAACGTAGTTTCCAGTTCTGTCAGCATGGTGTCAGACCTTTCCAGCGAATTCGGCGCGCACTTCTGCCTTCAAGTCCTTGCGCAGGATTTTCCCGATCGGGGATTTGGGCAGTTCATCGCGGATAATAACGCTTTTGGGCACCTTGTAGGCCGCTAGATACTTGCGGCAATGCGCGATCACGTCCTGCTTGCTCAGGTCATCCGGCTGGTCAGGGTTGCGCACGACATAGGCGCGCACGGCCTCGCCCGAATTCGGGTCGGGCACGCCGACAACCGCTGCTTCCAGAACTGTGGGCAATTTGGCCAGACAATCCTCAACCTCATTTGGGTAGACATTGAAGCCCGAGACAAGAACCATGTCCTTCTTGCGATCCACGATGCGCAAATAGCCGTCTTCGTCCATCGTTGCCACATCGCCGGTGAACAGCCAGCCGTTCTGAACGGTTTTGGCGGTGTCTTCAGGGCGGTTCCAGTAGCCCAGCATGACCTGCGGCCCCTTGACCAGCAATTCGCCGGGTTGTCCGTCATCGACAGGGTCCGCATTGTCATCGACCAGCGCGATATCCGTTCCCGGAACCGGCACCCCGATGGAACCTGCCCGCATGGGTTGTTCCAGCGGGTTGAATGTCACCAACGGCGAGGATTCGGTCAGGCCGTATCCTTCGGCCACGCGGGTGCCGGTTATGTTTTGCCAACGCTCGGCCACGGCGCTATGCAAGGCGGTGCCGCCTGCAATCGCCGCCGTCAGGGTTTTGGGTGGATAGGCTGCAAACCATTCTTCATTCATCAGCCCGTTGAACAGCGTATTCACGCCGGTAATCCATGTTACGGGATAGTTTTCCAGCGCCCGCTGGATATTCTGGACAGGGCGGGGGGACGGCACCAGAATATTGCGCGCGCCGATCGCAAAGAACTTCATCAGATTGGCGGTAAACGCGAAGATATGATAGACAGGCAGCGCCGTCAGAACACAATCATCGCCGGTCATATGGTGCGACCCCATGGCGCGCACCTGTTCCAGATTGGCCAGAATGTTGCCATGGCTTAGCATCGCGCCCTTGGCGACGCCTGTTGTACCGCCGGTATATTGCAACAGCGCCAGATCATTGGGTTTCAACTGGTCCCAATCCGTCACCTTGGGGTGCGCGCGTCCCTTGCGCAGGGCATCGCGGATGCGCAACACCGGCACCGCCAGTTCAGGCACGGCGGGCAGGCTGCGTGTCCAGACCTTCTGGACGCTACGGATAATGAATTCCGGCACACGCGGAAAAAATTCGGGCACACCGGCCAGAACCACATGCCGAATGCCGGTCTGTGGGACAACCTCGGCCAGCTTGTCGGCGAACATGTCGCTGATAACCAACACCTCTACACCGGCATCATTGAACTGATGCGTCATTTCAGATGCGGTATATAGCGGGTTGGTGTTGACCAGAACGCAGCCCGCCTTGAACGCGCCAAAGGCCGCCACCGGATAGGCCAGCCCGTTAGGCAGTTGCACCGCCACCCTTGCCCCCGGTTTCAGCCCGCATTCATGGCGCAGGAAGCTGGCGAATTCGTCCGACAGCTTGCCAACCTGCGCATAGGTGTGGGTGCCACTCATGCCGTTTGGCACCACACAGGTAAAGGCTTTCTTGCTGGCGAATTTTGTGCAGGCATCCTGCACCAGTTCGGCCAGACTGGCATAGGGTGACTGGGCAAGCGTGGGTGATATGTCATCGCCATAGGCTGCCAACCACGGACGGTCAGGTGCGGTCGTGTTCAAGGTATCCTCCCTCGTCCGTGTTTATGGTACAGACGCTGGCGTCAGCATTCCCCAGTATAGCGATGCAAACAAGCCCTGACGTTCAGTCGACGCGGGGGCAAGTTGCAAAAAACCTTGCGTCACTTCGCGGAAAACCGGTTAACGGGCATGTTGCAGGGGCTACCACATGGTCGTGCGTGCCCGTTCCGGCCATTCGCGGTCATATGCGGGGCCGTCAATTTCACCACGCGCCAGTTCGGACAGAATGTCGCCCATGCTGGGCAGATCCTGTGACTGGTCACCATCCAGCCATAAGCGCGCGCGCATTATGGCCCGCGCGCATTGAAAGTAAATTTCACTTATTCGGAGTTCGATGACCGAACGGGGTTGCTTGCCTTGTCGTTCAAAACTGGCAAGCAAGGATGCATCGACGGTCAAATTCGCACGGCCATTCACGCGAATGACATTCTGCGCCCCAGCCACCACGAACATCAGGGATGCGCGGCCATCCGTGACGATATTGCGCAAACTGTCGATGCGATTGTTACCGTGCCAGTCCGGCAGCAGCAGGGTTTGTTCATTCTGAATGCGCACAACGGCGGCATCATCGCCGCGCGGGCTTGCATCGACCCCATCCGGCCCGACGGTGGACAGGATACAAAAGCGGGCGCGCATAATCCATGCGTGATAGGCAGGCGTGATCCTGTCCGCGACCTTCAGCAGGCTTGCGGGCGCGGGTGGCCCGTAATGGCGTTCCAGATCCTCGATTGACCGGATATAGTCCATATCCTACCCCTTTCCCTGTGTCTCGTCCATCAAGGCGTCAGATTGCTGTTCGATCACCGTTTCCATCTGCGCAAGGAAATCACGCGGGGGCAGCCCCGCTGGAATGGGGGGCAGAAATTCCACCACCGCCAGACCGGGTTTGCGAAACAGGCTGTGTTTGGGCCAGAACAGGCCCACATTGGTGGCAACCGGCACGCAATCCTGTTTCATCTGGTCATACAGGACCGCCGTGCCCACCTTGTAGGGCATTTTTGCGCCGGGCGCGACGCGGGTGCCCTGCGGATAGATGATAAGCTGCCCCGCTTCTTCCTGCCCTGCGGCGACGCGCTTCATCATGTCCTTGATCGCCGATCCGCGCTTGCCGCGATCCACAGGAACGCACCCTATGCGCATGGCATACCAGCCCAGCAAGGGGGCCCATTTCAACTGTTTCTTCATCACGAAACGCGGGCGCGGCAATGCGCCGAAAATCAGGATAATGTCAAAGAATGACTGATGCTTGGCCGCGACCAGAACCGCGCCATCGGGCACAGTGCCACGAATTTCGGAACGCAGTCCCGCGATCCATGCCGCAGACCAGCGCACATAATGGCAATAGGTGTGACATGCCCGCAGCGCCATGTCCCGCCGCACCAGCGCAAGGGGCGCAAACACAACCGCCAGCACCAGCATTGCAACATACATCTGCGCAATGAACACCACAGACCGGACCCACTGGACCGCATAGCGCATCAGGTAACTCCTTTTAGAACGCCAAGGGCCGTTGCCTTCGCGGAAGCCCATGCAAGCAGGGCGGTTATGACAGGCAGGGTGGCTGGCAACAACCAGCCCGCACCCTGAAAACCCATGCCTGACAAGGTATCGCTGCCGATCGCCGGATCAGGCAAAAACAGCATGGCCATGGCCCCCAACGCGCTGCCTGCGGCTGCGCCCAGTGTGGCGCGCAATGTCATGCGCCGGACAAATGCCTGCGCAATGAAACGGTCCTGCGCACCCACCAGCCGAAGCACGCGTATCACCTGCGCATTCGATGCCAGTGACGCGCTGGATGCCAGCATGACGATGACAGTCATCACCGACCCGATCAGCACCAGCGACAGGTTTGCCAACTGGCGCAACCGCGCCGCCCCGTCCGCCAGTGGCCTGCGCCAGCGTGTATGGTCGTCATAGACCGCGCCCGGCGCCTCGGCGGACAGGCGCAGGCGCAGGCCCTGCCGGTCCGGCCCGTCAGCGGTTTCGGTGACATCAATCAGGCGGGGCAGTGGCAGCGCATCCAGTGGCAGGTCGGGGCCAAGCCATGCTTCCAGCAGGCCCGCCTGTTCATCATCCGTCATTTCGCGCGCGTCGGCTATGCCGGGGGTGGTGCGCAGGATTTCCAGCACAATGGCGGTCTGTTCCATCATTTCTTCGGGCGGGGCAGAGATACGCACAGTCGCGGTTTGTGACAGTGCCGCCTGCCAGTTCTGCGCCAGCCGCGCCGCCGAGACGGACAAGGCCAGCGCAAAAACCGCCAGAAAAGCCATTGCCGCCGCACTTGAACTGACCAGCCAGACACCGCGCCCGCTGCGCGGCACCACAAGGCGTGAGATCTGTTGGCGGTTCATAGATCCGCACCCGCTGTCTGCACTTCGCCGCGCGCAATGCGCAAGACCCGCGCCGAAACCTGCGTTTTCACAAAGCGGATCAGGTTCATGTCATGGGTCGCAATCAGGACAGCCGTGCCCATGCGGTTCAACTCTATCATCAGGGACACCAGACGCTGGGACATGTCCCAATCCAGATTGCCCGTTGGTTCATCGGCCAGCAACACTTCGGGCGAGGCGATGATGGCGCGCGCAAGTGCTGTGCGCTGACGCTCGCCGCCTGACAAGGTTGGCGGCAGCGCGCGGGCCTGCCCCGCCAGCCCGACCCATGCCAGCAGGTCGGCAAGATTGTCATCGGAAACCGCGCGCCCTGTCACGCTTAGGGGCAGGGCAACATTCTGTGCCACGCTCAGATGATCCAGAAACTGGCAATCCTGATGCACAATACCAATACGCTGGCGCGTGCGTGCCAGATCGTCGCGCGACATGGCTGCCATATCCTGCCCCAGCAGGTTGATGCTGCCGGATGTTGGCTGCAATTCACCATAGCACAGCTTCAAAAAGGTGCTTTTGCCAGCCCCCGAGGGGCCGGTAAGGAAGTGGAAACTGCCTTTTTCCAGTGTCAGGGATGCGTTGCTGAACAATGCCCCGCCCCCATAATCATGGGCAACATTCTGAAATGCGATCATCGTTGCACCAACCTTGTTTTCCGTCCCGCACATGCCCGCCAACACCATCGCGCGATTTCAGTTGGCCGGACAAGTCAGCAATACCTTGGAACACGCTTGATCGCTTGCTACAATACTTGACGAACAGCGCCAATCCTGCATTTGCAAGGCAAAGGGTCCATTGATGCGTATCACCTGTCCAAGTTGCCTTGCGCAATACGAAATCGACGCCGCCCTTCTGCCCGCTGACGGGCGCGAAGTGCAGTGTTCGGCCTGTAGCCATATCTGGTTCCAACCGGCCGAGGGGAATTCGCCCCCCCCGGCAAAGCCCGATCCGGTGAGCGGGCCGGATACCGGTGATGCCGACGGCGCGACAGATGCGCAACAGCAGGCCCCGTCAACACCGCCCCCGCCAGCCGCCCCGCCCCCCGAGCCTGAAGCCGAGGCCCCGCAGTCAGAGGCGGGCAGGCCAAAATCGCGCCGGCTGGACCCGTCCGTCGCGGATGTCCTGCGCGAGGAAGCCCAATTCGAGGCAAGCCAGCGCCAGCGCGAGGCCGAAGGGTTGCAATCGCAGCCGGATCTTGGATTGTTGGCAGGGGCACCCTGGCCCGCATCGGGTGCAGATACGCAGGCTGGGGAGGATACGTCAGGGGGGACGCAGTCACCCGCGCAAACGCAATCCGCATTTCCGGATATCGATGACATAAGTGCAACGCTTGAACCCGCTGGCGAGGCCCGCAGACAGGGCGAATTCCAGTTGCCGCAGACGGCACAGGCACGCCAGCGCAGTTTCCTGCGCGGGTTCATTGTGCCGCCGGTTCTGGCCGCGCTGCTGGTCGGGTTGTACATTGCCAGCCCGCAGATTGTGAATGCGTTGCCAGCCGCCGCACCGGTCATGTCCGCATATACAGGGCTGGTTGATACCGCCCGCGAAGGGATTCAGGCCATCGTCGCAGGTTTCTGACGGTGGCCGACGGGGGCGCCGCGTGCGGTCAGTTGCCCCCGAAAATGGAGCCCAGAATGCCGCGGATTGTATCATCCAGCGACGATGCAGGGCCGCGTGCCGGTTCAGGGGCGGGACGGAAACCCTGGTCCTCGACAACGGGGCGCTGCGGTTCCAGCATGGGCAGGTCGCGCGCGGGCAGGCCCTGATGCACGCGGGTCATCACTTCGCGCCAGATCTCGGCGGGAAGTCCGCCGCCGGTAACACCTGTCAGGGGTGAATTGTCGTCATAGCCCATCCAGACGCCGGTCACATAATCCGCTGTGAACCCGATAAACCACGCATCGCGCGATGCCTGTGTCGTGCCCGTCTTGCCTGCGGCCTGCCGGTCGGGCAGGCGCGCCCGCGTGCCTGTCCCCTCTTGCAGCACACGCGTCATCATCCATGTCAGCAACTGGGCGGAATGTTCGGTTATGACGCGGTCGCCAATGCCGGTGCTTGCGCCGAACAATGGTGTGGATTCCCCCATCAGCGTAAGATCATGTATGCCGAAGGGGCGCACCGCGCTGCCACCGTTCAGAATACCGGCATAGGCTGCGGTCATTTCCAGCAGGGTGGATTCCGACGCGCCAAGTGCCAGTGCCGGCCCCTCGGCCAATTCGCTGCGCAGGCCGAACTGGTTGGCCACCGCGCGCACCTGATCGCGCCCCATGGCCTCGGATATGCGCACGGCAGGCGTGTTCAGCGACTTGGCAAGCGCTTCTGTCAGGGTGACAAACCCGTGAAATTCGCCGGTATAGTTGCGTGGCGACCACGGGCCTGAGCCCGGAATGTTAATTGTCAGCGGTGCATCTTCGACAATGTCGAACGGTTCAAACCCGTTTTCCAGTGCTGCGGCAAACAGGAACGGTTTGAATGCCGAACCGGTCTGTCGCATGGCCTGTGTCGCGCGGTTGAAGCCGCCAACGGACGGGTTGCGCCCGCCGACCATGGCGCGCACGGCCCCGTCTGCGGACATGACCACCACGGCCACTTCCGCCTCGGACCCTTCGCGGACACGGTTTTCAAACACTTCGTTAACCGCTTCTTCTGCGGCAGCCTGAAGGCGCGCGTCGAAGGTGGTGCGCATGATCACATCTTCGGTGGTGTCGCGCGTCAGGTAGGCGGGGCCGCTTTGCATAAGCCAGTCGGCAAAATGGATGCCGCGCCGCGCTTCGGCAGATTCCGACAATGTCGCAGGATAGGACCGCGCTTCGGACAGTTCGTAATCCGTCAGCAGACCTTGTTCATGCATCAGGTTTATAACGACATTCGCCCGCGCCTGTGCCCGCGCCAGATTGCGCGTTGGTGCGTAATATGACGGCGCGACCAGCAAACCGGCCAGCATCGCGGCCTCTGACGGGCCGACCTCATTTGCCGAACGCCCGAAATAGCGCTGTGCGGCGGCTTCGAACCCGCGCGATCCGGCACCCAGAAAGGCGCGATTCATGTAGACTGTCAGAATGTCATCTTTTGACAGCTTCGCTTCCAATGCGAAGGCGTAGGGCAATTCCCGGATCTTGCGCCAGACCGTGCCACGGCGGCAGTCGGCCTCGTATGCGGCCTCTGACTCCCACTCATCGGGGTCGAATGGCACGCCAAGACACAGCAGTTTTGCGACCTGCTGCGTGATGGTTGACCCGCCCGCACCTGAAAATGCACTGCGCCCTGATGACAGATTAGACCGGATCGCACCGGCGATACCCCGCGGGGACACCCCGAAATGCCAGTAAAAGCGCCGGTCCTCTGTCGCGATGATGGCGTTTTTCAAATAGGGCGACACAGTATCGGCGGTGATTGCCCCGCCGAAGGATTCCCCGCGCCACGCAAATACGCTGCCATCGCGGTCCATCATGGTCACGGACCCGCGCGCGCGTGCATCCAACAGGTCGGCCAGGGGCGGCATGTTGGCATAGAAGTAGAATGTGGCACCTGCCAGAATCAGCGCGATAACAGCAGTTGTGCGCCAGACCACCCCCCAGACCACCCGCCACAGGAACCGGAATACCCCCCTGACAAAACGGGTAATGACATTGCCCGAGGATGCGTTCACGCGCGCCGGTCTGGACTTGCGTGCGGCCTTGGCCTTTGGCCCCGTGGTGCCGGAACGCGCAGCAGGCTTTGCCCCGCGCTTCTCCGCGACCAGATTTCCGCGTTTGTTTCCCGGACCTGCCATTCAAACCAACCTGCTTACCAAACCCTGAACATTTGGCACCGCCATTCCGGCATATTGCCAATATTGCAGCCCTTTTGCCATTGCGCAGGGCATCTGACCAGCACCTTCGCGACAAAGTGTTGCGCTGTTTGCGTCAAGTCACGATTCAGTTCTGACTAATATTTGTGCATCGATGCCTTTTTGTGCATTTTTTTTCGGATTTCACGAACTCAGCCCTTCTGCGGCGCGGCAAATGATTGAGGGGGTGGCCCCTTTGCGTGCTGATTATGCCTGAGGCCCGAGGGGGTCCCTGCAGAAGTGGAAAGGGGAACGTACCGTGAAATACATCATAGCGGCAATAAAACCGTTCAAGCTGGAAGAGGTCCGCGAGGCGCTGACATCTATCGGCGTGCGCGGAATGATGGTTACCGAAATCAAGGGCTTCGGCGCGCAGTCGGGACATACCGAAATTTACCGTGGCGCTGAATATGCTGTCAATTTCGTGCCCAAGCTGAAGCTGGAAATCGCGGTTTCCGATGGCATGGCAGATCAGGTCGTCGAGACGCTTCAGAAAACCGCCCGTACCGACAAGATCGGCGATGGCAAGATTTTCGTGCTGGATCTGGCCGCAGCAACACGCGTGCGCACCGGCGAAACCGGCGACGACGCACTGTAAGCCGCGGAAACTCTGGGAAAAGACCAAAAGGACAAATGCAGATGCAACTTAAAAAACTCATACCCCTTGTGGCCGCTGCCGCGTTGTTGCCCGGACTGGGCTTCGCGCAGGAAGCCGCCGAAGTCGCAGAAACCGGCATGGATTCAGTTGAACGCCTGAACATGGAAATGGTGTTCATCATGAACTCGCTTCTGTTCCTTGTTGGCGGGTTTCTGGTGTTCTTCATGGCTGCCGGCTTTTGTATGCTGGAAACCGGCCTTGTGCGTTCCAAGAACGCCACAATGCAGCTGATCAAGAACGTAGCGCTGTTTTCAGTTGCGACCGTTGCCTATTTCGTTGTCGGGTTTAACCTGATGTACCCGCTGGGCGATTGGGTCGTCGAAGGCTGGCTGGGCGGCATTGCGCCAACCGTGCTGGAACCTGTCGGCGTCGCATTCGAGGATCTGGACGATGTTGAATATGCCTCCATCGGGTCAGATTTCATTTTCCAGCTGATGTTCTGTGCGGCTGTCGCGTCCATCGTGTCGGGTGCTGTGGCTGAACGCATCAAGCTGTGGCCGTTCCTTGGGTTTGTGATTGTCCTGACCGGCATCATCTATCCCATTCAGGCCAGCTGGAGCTGGGGCGAAGGCTTCCTGGACGAGTTGGGCTTCCTTGACTTTGCCGGATCGTCCATCGTGCACGGTGCCGGTGGCTGGGCTGCGTTGGCCGGGGTGATCGTTCTGGGCGCACGCGCTGGCAAATATGGCAAGGATGGCCGCGTAACTGTCATGGCCGGTTCGAACCTGCCGCTGGCCACGCTGGGCATGTTCATCCTGTGGCTGGGTTGGTTCGGCTTTAACGGCGCGTCGCAGCTTGCCATGGGCACAGTCAGCGATGTTGCAGATATCAGCCGTATCTTCGCAAACACGAACACGGCTGCTGCCGGTGGTGCGATTGCAGCGCTGCTTCTGTCGAAGTTCCTGTACACCAAGCCTGACCTGACAATGGTGCTGAACGGTGCGCTGGCCGGTCTGGTCTCGATTACCGCAGAACCCCTGACGCCTGGTCTGGGTGCGGCAACGCTGATCGGCGCTGTTGGCGGTGTGATTGTTGTGCTGACTGTTCCGCTGCTGGACAAGCTGAAGCTGGACGATGTTGTCGGCGCAATTCCGGTTCACTTGTTTGCCGGTATCTGGGGCACACTTGCAGTCGTTCTGACCAACCCCGACGCGACCCTGTCGGCGCAGATCATCGGGATTGTGGCCATCGGTGCCTTCATGTTCGTCGCATCGCTGGTCATGTGGCTGATCCTGAAAGCCGTGTTCGGTATCCGCGTCAGCGACGAAGACCAGATCACCGGTCTGGATACGACCGAACTGGGCATGGAAGCCTATCCGGAATTCAGCAAGGGCTAAGCTGACCCGATACAAAGTGTTGATAAGGCCCGGTCGTGTGATCGGGCCTTATGCTATGCGCAACGATATGTGTGCGTTTGTGCGGCAGTCTGTGGTGTCAGCGGTGCTCAAGGACTTCTACGGCCAGAATGGTGGGCAGGTGCCGCGCGATTTCCTGCCATGTGTCCCCTTCATCCGTGCTGGCAAAGAGCGAGCCGCTATTGGTGCCGAAATACACCCCCGCCGGATTGCGCATGTCCCCGCACATTCCCTGCCGCAGCACAGTGAAAAAGCAGGATGTTTGCGGCAGGCCCTGACGCAGCGCGTGCCAGCTTTTGCCACCATCGTGCGACCGCCATACGGCTGCGGCCGCATCGGGCGGGTAGCGCCCCGCCATGTCGCCATTCAGGGGCAGTGTCCAGATTGTATCGGGGTCATGGGGGTGCACATGTATGGGGAAGCCGAAGGTTGACGGCAGCCCGTCGGTAATGTCGTCCCAACTGCGCCCGCCATCTGCCGAGCGCCACACACCATGATGGTTTTGCTGATACAGCACATCCTCGGCCCCTGACGCGCGCGCCATGTTGTGAACGCAATGCCCCGTTTCGCCGCCCTGCGGACCGGCGGGATGGTCGCAATGGCTGTGGGCCTGTGCATTGGACAGACGGTTCCGGCGTTCCCATGTCCGCCCGCCATCTTCTGTGGCAAAAACGCCTGCGGCAGATATCCCGACCCACAGTTTGGCTGCATCGGCAGGGGCGGGCACGATTGTGTGCAGCACCAGCCCCGCCGCGCCGGGGTTCCAGCTGTCGGCAGAAGGGTGATCGCCCAGCCCGTCAACCCGTGACCATGTCGCGCCATTGTCCGGACTTTGCAGCAAGGCAGCGGGCTTCATTCCGGCATATAACCTGCCATGCGCATGGCACAGGGACCAGACCTGTGAATAGGCATCGCCGAAGGGCAGGGTTTCCTGCGTCCAGCCCACCATACTGGCAAAATCGGGATCATTGGCGGCCCAGTCGTCCAACGTGCCTTTGGACAGGCGCGTCAATGTCCATGTCTGCCCATGATCATCGGACCGCCAGACACCCGCGCCATGCCATTCGCCCCCGCCACCAGCCCAGATTGTCCCGCTGTCGCTGTCGCCGATCACATGGTTTATCGGCCAGCCGTCACAATAGGGACCGCAAACGCGCCATCCGCTTCGGTCGCCGGTATCGGAAACCATAAATGCGCCTTTTGTCGTGCCCACAAGAAGTGCGATAGTGCCCTGAGCCATGATCTGCCCCCCCCCCGATCGGTCCCCCAGTCAACCCGAGAGTATCACGAAACAGTATCATGGCATAGCAGCGCGCGGCATCAGCGTCAGGCTTGTTTGCGACCTTCCAGCACCGCCTTAATGATCAGGGCGATAACCGCAATAAGCGTCAGGGTCGACGCGGCAGCAAAGGCGCCCACGGCATTCAGGTCGTTGAACAGCAACTCCACATGCAGCGGCAATGTGTTTGTCTGCCCGCGAATATTGCCCGACACGACCGAAACGCCGCCGAATTCGCCCACCGCCCGCGCGGTACACAGAACGGCACCATAAAGCAGCGCCCATTTGATGTTGGGCAGCGTCACGCGGGTGAATATCTGCCAGCCATTCGCGCCCAAGGTGACTGCGGCCTGTTCCTGCTCGGACCCTTGTGCCTGCATCAGGGGCAGCACTTCGCGCGCAACAAAGGGGGCCGTCACGAACATGGTGACCAGCACAATACCCGGCAGCGCGAAGACCACCTGCATGTCATTGGCCTGAAGCCATGGCCCCAATATGCCCTGCCGCCCATACAGCAGCAGATAGCAGATGCCCGCGATGATGGGCGAGATCGAGAAAGGGATCTCGATTATGGTGACAAGGATACCGCGCCCCGGAAAGCGGTGTTTGGCCACAGCCCATGCGGCGGCAATGCCAAACCCCACATTCAGCGGCACGACGATGATTGCCGTGATCGTGGTCAGCCAGATGGCGTGCAGCGTGGCAGGGTGCAGGATATTGGCGGCATAGACCTGCCACCCCTGCGAGAAGGCGCGCGCGAAAATGAACAGCATTGGCGATGCGATAAACAGCAGTGTCAGCCCGACCGCCAGCCCGATCAGGATGCGTTCGCCACGGCGGCTTGCGCCGGGCAGGTGGGTGTGTGTTGCGGCGCTCAACGGCTCGCCTCCCGGTAGCGCGAGGCCCAGACTTGCAGCAGATTGGACACCACCAGCAGCACCAGCGCAAAGCCCAGCAGAACAAGTGCGATGGCGGCCGCGCCGTTATAGTCGAACTCTTCCAGCCGGATATAGGCCAGCAGGGCGGCGATTTCTGTGCGGAAGGGCAGGTTTCCGGCGATAAACACAATCGCCCCGAATTCCCCGAGTGAGCGCGCGAAAGCTGTTGTGCAGCCCGCCAGCCATGCGGGCAGGATCGCGGGGAAGACCACGCGTGTGAAAATGGCCCATGGCCGCGCGCCCAGCGTCAGCGCGGCCTGTTCCAGCGCGGGGTCCATATCCTCCAGCACCGGCTGGACAGTGCGCACGACAAAAGGGACGGATGTGAACGCCATGGCCAATGCAATGCCCCAGATGGTATAAACCACCTGAAAACCCATTGCGTCCAGCACCGGACCAAACCAGCCATTGGCGGAAAACAACGCCGTCAGCGCCAGTCCCGCCACCGCCGTTGGCAGCGCAAAGGGCACATCCATCAGCGCATCAAGGATGCGTTTGCCGCGGAATTCATAGCGCACCAACACCCAAGCCATCAAAAGCCCGTAGATCGCGTTGAACACTGTCGCGATCAGGGCCGCTGTCAGTGTGATCTGGAACGCCGCCACCGCCCGCGGGCTGGAGATGATGCGCCAAAACCGGTCAGGGCCGATTTCGGCCCCTTTCAGGATCAGCGCGATCACCGGAATCAGCACGATGAAGGTCAGATACAGCAGCGTCGTGCCAAGGCTTAGGGTAAAGCCCGGCAGGACGCGTTTGGCGCGGATGGGCGCGCCGGTATTGGTGGCTGTGGTGGTCATCGGCTCACTGGTTCACAAACACATTGTCAAGGCGCGCGCCTTCGGCAAAGTGGTTTTCCTGAACAGCGTCCCAGCCGCCGAACACCTCGTCCACGGTTACAAGGCGGACATCTGGCAGTTGATCGGCATATTCTGCCGCGACGTCTTCATCGGCGACACGGTAGAAATGCTCGGCCACAATGCGCTGGGCATCAGCGGTGTAGAGCCATTCAAGATAGGTGGTTGCCAGCTCCGTGGTGCCGTTGCGGTCCGCAACGTCCGAAACCACCGCGACAGGGAAAGCCGCAAACAGGCTGACCGACGGCGTTACACGCTCCAGCCCCTGATCGGCATAAGCCGCTGCAATGCCGCCGGTTTCGGCCTCGAATGTGACCAGCACGTCACCGATATTGCGTTCTGCGAAGGTCTGGGTTGCCCCGCGCCCACCCGTGTCAAACACTGGCACATTGTCAAAGATTGCCTTGACGAAGGCTTCGGCGGCATCCTCATCACCGTCATTCTGCTCCAACCCATAGGCGAACGCGGCCAGATAGGTATAGCGTGCGTTTCCGCTGGTGCGCGGGTTGGGGAAGATCACTTCGACATCGTCGCGGGCCAGATCACTCCAGTCCTGAATGTCCTTGGGGTTGCCCTCTCGAACCAGAAAGGCCGGCAGCGAATACCACGGCGACGCGCCATTGGGCAGCGCATCGCGCCAGTCGGCGGACAAAAGGCCACCTTCGGCCAGTACGTCAATATCGGTTTCCTGATTGAAGGTCACGACATCGGCGGGCAGCCCTTCAAGGATAGCGCGCGCCTGCCGCGACGATCCACCATGGCTTTGGTCAATCGTGACAGTGCGGCCAGTGGTTTCCTGCCAATGGGCCTGAAAGCCGGGGTTCAGGGCCTCGAACAATTCGCGCGCAATGTCATAGCTGGTGTTTAGCAGGGTATCTTGTGCAGTCGCGGGTGTGATGCCAAGTGCAAGGACCACGGCAGATGTACGAAGAACGGGGAACGTCATCTTGTCTTCTCCTTTTGGGATGTAAGCGGAAATTCTGATACAGACGCGGCTTGCTTGCGCCGGTCGGTGGGAAAGATCGTGCCTGCCTCGATCTTCAGGCGCACAGCCGCGTCCGGCGTCAAGGCCTCGGCGCGTACAGCGCGGCGGGGCACTTCGGCCTCGGCCTCGCCCAGATCGGGGTGGCGCAGCACAAGGCGCAGATGCGCGCCGGTGCTGGTTCGGGACACGATCCGCCAGGGGGCGTCTGTGTCAGGCACGGGTGTTATGTCTTCGGGGCGGACGAACAAGTGACCATTGCCATCAGGCAAGGCCCGACGTGGCAGCGCGCCAAGGTCCAGCCCCGCCCCTTCGGCCCGTCCTGCCAGCAGGGTGACCGGCAGTTCCACAGTCGCGCCCATGAACCGCGCGACAAAAGGCGTGGCAGGGTGATCGTGGATTGTATCGGCATTGCCGATCTGCGCGATCTGCCCTTCGCCCATGACGACCACGCGGTCGGCAAGCTCAAACGCTTCTTCCTGATCATGGGTCACGAAAATCGTGGTGGACCCTGTTGCCTCGTGCACGTCGCGCAGCCAGCGGCGCAGGTCACGGCGTATCGCGGCATCCAGCGCGCCGAACGGTTCGTCCAGCAGCAGGACTTTCGGTTCAATCGCCAAGGCCCGCCCCAGCGCCACGCGCTGGCGCTGCCCGCCAGACAGTTGCGCAGGAAAGCGGTCTGCCAGATGCGCGATTTGCAGGAAATGCAGCAATTCATCGACCTTGGCCGCAATCACGGCCTTGCCGGGGCGCTGGGATCGTGGGCGCACAGATAACCCGAAAGCGATATTGTCGCGCACCTTCATATGCGGAAACAGCGCATAATGCTGGAATACAAACCCGATGCGGCGGTCTTGTGCGGCCAGTTGCAACCAGTCCTGCCCGTCCACCGCCAAGCGGCCCGTATCCGGCCATTCCAGCCCGGCGATGATTTTCAGCAATGTTGTCTTGCCGGAACCCGAAGGCCCCAGAAGCGCGACCAACTCGCCCTTGTCCACGCCAAGCTCTATCCCGCGCAGAACATCTGTCTGCCCGAAGCGTTTTGTTAGTTCTGAAATGGCAATCGACATGACCTGCCCCTTTATCTTGAGGGGCGAGGTAGTGAGTGTTTTTGCGCGCGGCAAGACGACACCCCCTGCGGCCGTGGGCGCAAGGCGGCAATGGACGCGGCCAGAATTCCATGCGCGGCGCTTACGGCGTAACAACAGTGTCGAAAGCGGGTCTGGCACTGTGTTTTTGGTTTTTGCGAGCGCGAATTCTGACGATAGCTATCTTTTTTGCACCCCGTCCCCGTATCATGCTGCGAACAGGACTATCGGGTCCGCGCGCGGCAAATGCCCCGACATTGACCGCCGCATGCACCGCAAGATATAAGCCGCAAATACCATGACTTGACCCGACAGCACTGCATCAAGCGGAAGAATACGTCCATGCCCACCGAAGAACGACTGCTGAAGCAATCGCTTGTCGCGATTTTGCTGGTGTCCATGCTGGGCATCGGGTTCGGTATTTTGTCAGGGTCGTTTGCGATCCTGTTTGATGGCGTGTTTTCACTGGTCGATGCCGCGATGACAGTGCTGTCACTGTTTGTGGCGCGGCTGATTACCCGCGCGACCCTCGCCAACGGGTTGCCAGAGCATTTGCACCGCCGGTTCAGCATGGGGTTCTGGCATCTTGAACCCATGGTTCTGACGCTGAACGCGACGATTTTGCTGGCCGTGACGCTGTATGCGATTTTCAGTGCAGTCATGGCCCTGCTGGATGGCGGGCGCATCATGGAATTCGGGCCTGCGATGGTTTATGCGGCGGTTGTGGTCATGATCAGCGTAGCGATGGGCTGGTATGAGCATCGGGCCAACCGGCATATCCAGTCGGATTTCGTCAGGATGGATGTGCATGGCTGGATCATGGCAGGGGGCGTCACGATGTCGTTGCTGATTGCCTTCGCGATCGGTTTTTCCTTGCAGGATACAGCGCAGGCATGGCTGTTGCCCTATATCGACCCCTTGGTTTTGCTGCTTGTGGGGCTTGTGCTTCTGCCTGTGCCCGTCGGAACACTGCGCCGCGCAGCGTCCGAGGTATTGCTGATAACCCCTGATGATTTGCTGCAAAAGGTTGAACAGGTCGCGGATTCTGTTCTTGCGTCAGAAGGCTTCATCGCGCATCGCGCCTATGTTGCGCGCGCCGGACGTGGCACCCAGATCGAGCTTTATTTTATCGTGCCCCCCGACCAGCCGCCGCGCCGTCTGGAAGACTGGGACGCGCTGCGCGACCATATCGGCGCAGCTATTGGTGGCGATCCGCGCCACCGCTGGCTGACCATTGCCTTCACCACCGACCCTGACCGCGCGAATTAGGGCCTGCGGAAAACCCTGCCGGATCTGTGGACCTGCCCGGCGGGGTCATCGCGTTAAATGGCGGCCTTGCGGCTTTCCTCGATATAGATTTCGCGCAACCGCAACGCCAAGGGCCCCGGCGTTCCAGCGCCCAGTTTCACGTCATCAATTTCCACAACCGGCATCACGAATGTACTGGCCGAAGTGACGAACGCTTCATCCGCGGCTTTCGCTTCATCCACGGTGAAACTGCGTTCCTCGACCGGCATCTGCGCTTCGCGCGCAAACCGCAGCACAGCGGCGCGCGTGATCCCGTGCAGGATATCATTGCTTAGCGCGCGGGTAATGATACGCCCGTCCTTGATGATATAGGCGTTGTTTGACGTGCCTTCGGTGACCAGCCCGTCCTGAACCATCCAGGCATCATCCGCGCCCTGCTGGATGGCCATCATCTTGCCCATGGACGGATACAACAGTTGAACTGTCTTGATATCGCGACGGCCCCAGCGGATATCATCAATGGTGACCACCTTGATACCCTTGCGCGCCTTCGGGCTGTCCACCAGTGCGGGGTTTGACTGGCTGAACAGCACCACAGTGGGCTTGGTGGTTTCAGGGTCGGGGAACACGAAATCCCTGTCCGCGGCCGCCCCGCGCGTGACCTGCAAATAGATCATGCCCTGTTCGACATCATTTCGCGCGACCAGCTGGCGATGAACTTCCAGCCAGTCTTCGCGCGGCATCGGGTTTTCAATGCCCAATTCCCCAAGCGAGCGTTCCAGCCGCACGAAATGACCGTCAAAATCAATAAGTTTACCGTCGATGATGGTTGTCACCTCATAGACGCCATCGGCCATCAGGAACCCGCGGTCAAAGATGGATATCTTTGCCTCGCCCTCGGGCAGATAGTCACCATTCACAAAGACGATACGACTCATCCGTTACATTCCTTCAGGCAATTTTCGCACGGCCCCCATGGCCGCCGATGTGGTCAGCGCGGCATAGGCGCGCAATGCCGTTGTCACCTTGCGCGGGCGCGGTTTTGCGGGTGTCCAGCCCTTTTCATCCTGTGCGGCACGGCGCGCGGCAAGGACGGCATCATCCACCGCCAGATGAATTGTGCGGTTGGGAATATCGATTTCGATCATATCGCCGGTTTCCACCACACCGATCAACCCACCTTCTTCGGCTTCGGGGCTGACATGGCCGATAGACAGGCCCGAGGTGCCGCCCGAAAACCGCCCGTCCGTGACCAGCGCACAGGCCGCGCCCAGCCCTTTGGATTTCAGGTAGCTGGTGGGATACAGCATTTCCTGCATGCCAGGGCCGCCGCGCGGCCCCTCATAGCGGATGATCACAACATCACCGGCCTGCACCTTGCCGGTCAGAATGCCGCTGACCGCGTCATCTTGCGATTCATATACCCGCGCGGGGCCGCTGAATGTCAGAATGGACTCGTCCACGCCAGCGGTTTTCACAATGCAGCCCTGCTCGGCCAGATTACCGAACAATACCGCAAGCCCGCCATCCTGACTGAAGGCATGTTCCTTGTCGCGGATCACGCCGGTCTGGCGGTCCATATCGACCGACTCGTACCGCCGGTCCTGCGAGAATGCAGTCTGCGTGGGCACACCGCCGGGGGCTGCGGCATAGAATTTATGCACATCAGGGCTGTTCGTGCGCCGCACATCCCATGTGTTCAGGGCATCGCCCATGGTCGGGCTGTGCACTGTCGGCAAATCGCTGTGCAACAAGCCCGCACGGTCCAGCTCGCCCAGAATTGACATGATGCCGCCTGCGCGGTGCACATCTTCCATATGGACATCATCCTTCGCGGGCGCGACCTTGCACAGGCAGGGCACCTTGCGCGACAGGCGGTCAATATCCTGCATGGTGAAATCAATCCCGCCCTCATGGGCGGCGGCCAGCAAATGCAACACCGTGTTTGTTGACCCGCCCATGGCAATATCCAGCGACATGGCATTCTCGAACGCCTTGAAGCTTGCGACATTACGCGGCAATACGCTTTCGTCATCCTGCTCGTAATAGCGCTTGGCCAGATCGACAATTACATGACCCGCGCGCAGGAACAACTGCTTGCGGTCGGCATGTGTGGCCAGTGTGGACCCGTTTCCGGGCAGGGACAGGCCCAGTGCCTCGGTCAGGCAGTTCATGGAATTGGCGGTGAACATGCCCGAACAGGACCCACATGTCGGGCAGGCGGCTTCCTCGATCGCCTGAACCTGTTCATCGGTATATTTGTCATCGGCGGCCGCGACCATCGCGTCAACCAGATCCAGCGCCTTGTCCACGCCATCCACGTTGATCTTGCCCGCTTCCATCGGCCCGCCGGACACGAACACCACCGGAATGTTCAGCCGCATCGCCGCCATCAGCATGCCGGGCGTGATCTTGTCGCAGTTCGAAATGCACACCATCGCGTCTGCGCAATGGGCATTCACCATATATTCGACCGAATCGGCAATAATCTCGCGCGAGGGCAGGGAATACAGCATTCCATCATGTCCCATGGCAATGCCGTCATCCACCGCGATGGTGTTGAATTCCTTGGCCACGCCGCCAGCCTTCTCGACCTCGCGCGCAACCATCTGTCCCAGATCTTTCAAATGCACATGGCCGGGCACGAATTGGGTGAAGCTGTTGACAATGGCAATGATGGGCTTGCCGAAATCACCTTCCTTCATCCCAGTCGCGCGCCACAGGCCGCGTGCGCCTGCCATGTTGCGTCCATGTGTCGTCGTACGAGAGCGGTATCTTGGCATATGGCTGTCCTCCGGTTTCGGATGATCCATAACGCATGTGCTGGCGTTGGAAAAGGGCGATCAACCCCAAAGCGCGGGGATGGACGGATGAACGCCCTGCGCGTCATACGCCAGGGGCGGCTCGCGATCCTCGGCCAGCAAAAGCGGTCCGTCAAGATCCACAATATCCGCGCCTTGCCCCGCCAGAACCGCAGGGGCCATGGCCAGCGAACTGCCCACCATGCAGCCGACCATAACCCCGAACCCGTCCTTGCGCGCGGCATCGCGCAGCGCCAGCGCCTCGGTCAGACCGCCGGTCTTGTCCAGTTTGATATTCACCATATCGTATTTGCCCCTCAACGCAGGCAGGCTGGCGCGGTCATGGCAGGACTCGTCGGCGCAAACCGGCAGCGGCCGCGCAATCTCGCCCAGCATGCCATCCTCACCTGCGGGCAGGGGTTGTTCCACCATCGCCACGCCCAACCCTATCAGATGGGGTGCAAGCTCGGCATAGACTTCGGCGCTCCAGCCTTCATTCGCGTCAATGATGATGCGCGTATCGGGTGCCCCGCGCCGCACGGCTTCCAGTCGCGGCATGTCATCAGGGGTGCCCAGCTTGATCTTCAGCAGGGGACGCGCGGCATGGCGGCGGGCGGCCGCTTCCATCCTGTCGGGCGTATCCAGCGACAAGGTGAACGCCGTGACCAACGGGCCGGGTGCGGCCAGCCCCGCCAGGTCCCACACGCGCTTGCCGGCCCGCTTGGCCTCCCAGTCCCACAAGGCACAATCAACGGCATTGCGCGCGGCACCGGCTGGCAGAACGTCCTGCAACGCCGCCCGCCCAAGTCCGGCCGCCAAGGATTCAATCTGGCCACAGACCGAATCGAGGCTCTCACCATATCTGGCATAAGGTACACATTCCCCGCGCCCGCTCGCACCGTCACGCGTGACGCTTACACTCACCACATCCGCATGGGTCCGCGAACCGCGCGCGATTGTAAACACTTCGGCCAGTCGAAACCTGTCACGGGTTACTGCAAACATGTCCTGCCCTTTTCAGTCTGGTTCAAATATCCTGGGGTAAATGGGGCCATCCGGCCCCAGAGGGGCAAAGCCCCTTAAAGGCTTGCCAGTTATAGGGCGGCCAGTGCGTCCACCAGTTTGCCGGCCCCGTGACGATACGGGTCCACAGTCGGCAGGCCCATTTCCGCCTCGAGCGCGGCGCAATAGTCCAGCGCTTCCTGCGCGCCCATGGCGGCGGTATTGACGGAAATCCCCACAACCTGCGCGGCCGGGTTTGCCACCCGTGCCAGATGCAGCACCGTGTCGCGCAAATCTGTCAATTCCGGCAGGGCATAGCCGGGCAGCCCGCGCATATGGGTGCGGGTGGGTTCATGCGACAGGATCAGGGCGTCGGGCTGGCCGCCATGGATCAGGGCCATGGTCACACCGGAATAGGACACATGAAACAGGCTTCCCTGCCCTTCAATCAGGTCCCAGTGATCGGCCTCATTGTCGGGCGTCAGCCATTCGATGGCGCCTGCCATGAAATCGGCGATCACCGCGTCCAGGGGCACACCGTCGCCGGTGATCAGAATGCCTGTCTGGCCGGTTGCCCGGAACGTGGCCTTCATGCCGCGCGCGACCATGTCGCGTTCCATGCACAGGGCAGTATACATTTTACCTACCGAACAGTCGGTTCCAACGGCCAGACACCGTTTGCCGCTGCGTTTTTCACCGTTGGCGATGGGGTATTTCACCGATGGAACTCGCACGTCATGCAACTGGCGTCCTGTCGCCTCGGCCACGGCTTTCAGGTCCGGCTCGTCGCGCAGCAGGTTGTGAAGTCCGGACGCCAGATCGAAGCCCTCTTCAAGCGCTGTCACCAGCACTTTTTTCCACGCGGCAGAGATCACGCCGCCGCGGTTGGCCACACCGATCACCAGCGTTTTTGCCCCGGCCGCTTTGGCTTCGGCCAGTGTCATGTCAGGCAGGCCCATATCGGCGCGGCAGCCATCCATCCGGAACTGGCCGATGGCGTAATCCGGGCGCCAGTCCTTGATACCCTGCGCGACCTTCGCGGCAAGCGGGTCGGGCGCATCGCCCAGAAACAGCAGGTAAGGGGTCTTGATCATGATATGCTCCAAAAGGATCGCGGTTTTTTGCAGTTTTGCGCGGAACAGGGGCAAGTATATCGTTTATTGTCAGGCATACCTGGATTTATCTGCAAGATGCTGCGATTTTTGGCGGAAACTGCGCGATTTTTTTGCATCCATCATTTGGGAATGCTTGCCTTATCGTGCAGGTGCAGAAAATCACCTTGCGAAGGTGTGCGCAACATTATAACCCAAAGCAAGGAAAAATAGAAATTTACTGTCCAAAGAGGTGATGAATGAGCTTTCGCATCCAACCGGCCCCGCCCGCGCGCCCCAATCGCTGCCAGTTGTTCGGACCAGGCTCGCGCGTTGCGTTGTTCCAGAAGATGGCGGTATCGGATGCGGATGTCATCAATCTTGATCTGGAAGACTCGGTCGCGCCCACGGACAAGGATGCGGCGCGCGCGAATATCATTGCGGCAACCCATGATGTGGATTGGGGCAATAAATACCTGTCGGTGCGCATTAACGGGCTGGATACCCCGTTTTGGTACCGTGATGTTGTCGATCTGCTGGAACAATCCAGCGACCGGCTGGACCAGATCATGATTCCGAAAGTGGGGTGCGCGGCGGATGTCTATGCGGTTGATGCGTTGGTCACGGCCATTGAGGCGGCCAAAGGGCGCAAGCGGCGCATCAGTTTCGAAGTGATCATCGAATCCGCGGCAGGTATTGCGCATGTTGACGAGATTGCGGCCGCCAGCCCGCGTTTGCAGGCCATGAGTCTGGGTGCGGCTGATTTCGCGGCATCCATGGGCATGGCCACGACCGGAATTGGCGGCACTCAGGAAAATTACTACATGCTGCATGACGGCGCGCGTCACTGGTCGGACCCGTGGCATTGGGCGCAATCCGCGATTGTCGCGGCCTGCCGGACGCATGGGGTTTTGCCTGTTGACGGACCGTTCGGGGATTTCAGCGATGATGACGGATACCGCGCGCAGGCGCGCCGGTCTGCCACGCTGGGCATGGTTGGCAAATGGGCGATCCACCCCAAGCAGATCGCCCTTGCCAATGAAGTGTTCACCCCGTCAGCCGAGGCAGTGGCCGAGGCGCGCGAAATCCTTGCTGCGATGGAAGCCGCAAAAGCCCGCGGAGAAGGGGCGACGGTATACAAGGGGCGGCTGGTCGATATTGCATCGATCAAACAGGCCGAAGTGATCGTGCGCCAATCCGAGATGATTTCCGGCTGAGGCCATTTCTGCCCTGAAGGGGTGTGGGGGCGCAGCGGGGGGCTGTGCCCCCCGCTGCGCCCCCACTTGGGTGCCATGTGGTCTGCCGAAGGCAGAACACATGGCGCAACCTGATGGCATTCGCCATTGCGGTTGGGGGTGGTCAGATATCCTCAATCATCACAACCCCGCCAATGGATTTTACCGCCCCCTTGATTTGCGGGGTAATGGCAAAATTCAGGCCGGTGTCGATGTCAATTTCGCGCCCCTTGGCCAGATCAGCGACGCAGAACCGCACCGGACCTTGTCCGCGCTTGGCCTGCGCGCGGCCCTGTCCCAACAGCTTCGCCACGGATTCAATCGCGGCGGTGTTTTCCACATGTATGCGCAAACCGGCCGCATCCGCATCGGCCACGACAGAATCAATCGGCTGGATGCCGCGCGCCAGCAATTTCAGGGTTTCGGCCTCCATCGTGGCCTCGACGGTCAGGACCACATTCTGGCCGGTTTCAAGATACTGGCGTCCCGCCTCCAGCGTGTCGGAAAACACCGTCACCTCATACAGCCCCGTGGTGTCGGACAACTGGACAAAGGCAAAGCGGTTCCCGCGCGCGGATTTGCGTTCCTGCCGCCCTGACACGGCCCCCGCGATCTTGCCCACAAATGCCCCGCCTGCGGCCTTCTTCTCAACCTCGGCCAGGGTCAGGACCTGTTTGCGTTTCAATGCGGCGGCGTAATCATCCAGCGGGTGACCCGACAGGTAAAAGCCGATCGCCTGATGTTCATAGCCCAGCCGTTCGGTGGGCAGCCAGTCGTCGCATTGCGACAGGCGCGGTTCGGGAATGTCTGCGCCTGCCTCGCCAAACAGTGAAACTTGATTGGAGGCGCGCGCGTCATGGATGGCGGCCGAATAGCTGACCAGCCCGTCAAGACTGTCGAATACCCGCCTGCGGTTGCGGTCCAGCTGGTCAAACGCGCCCGCCCGCGCGAGCATTTCCAGCGCACGTTTGCCCACGCGTTTCAGGTCCACACGGCGGGCCAGATCAAACAGCGTGACAAAGGGTTTGTCGCCGCGCCCGTCCACGATCAGGCGCATGGCGTCCAGACCGACATTCTTCAGGGCGCCAAGTGCATAGACCAGTGCGCCGTCCTGCACATCGAAGCGCGCGCGGGCGCGGTTGACGCAAGGGGGCACTACGGTAATGCCCATCCGGTCCACTTCGCGTTTATAGACGGCCAGTTTTTCGGTCAGGTGGATATCGCAATTCATGACGCCTGCCATGAATTCCACGGGATAATTCGCCTTCAGATAGCCGGTCTGGTAGCTGACCACCGCATAGGCGGCGGCGTGGGATTTGTTAAACCCGTAATTGGCGAATTTTTCCAGCAGGTCGAACACCTCGCCTGCTTTCTTTTCATCCACCCCGTTTGCAATGGCCCCTTTCACGAATTTGGGGCGTTCCTTGGCCATTTCCTCGGCGATTTTCTTGCCCATGGCGCGGCGCAGCAGGTCCGCACCGCCAAGGCTGTAGCCCGCCATGACCTGCGCGATCTGCATCACCTGTTCCTGATAGACAATAATGCCTTGGGTTTCCTCCAGAATGAAATCAATCGACGGGTGGATCGATTCCAGCGGCTTCAACCCGTTCTTCACCTCGCAATAGGTGGGAATATTTTCCATCGGGCCGGGGCGATACAGCGCCACAAGCGCCACGATATCCTCGATACAGGTGGGTTTCATGCGCCGCAGCGCGTCCATCATGCCCGAACTTTCCACCTGAAACACGGCCACAG
Organism: Roseinatronobacter sp.; assembly: GCF_051859525.1. NCBI lineage: Bacteria > Pseudomonadati > Pseudomonadota > Alphaproteobacteria > Rhodobacterales > Paracoccaceae > Roseinatronobacter > Roseinatronobacter sp. The sequence goes on from NZ_JBHYFM010000007.1 coordinate 101,270, forward strand.
TGCGCGCACTGGCATAGAGTTTATAGGTCGCTTCATCATCCAGCGGGATGGCAGAGATGTCCAGATCCACCCCGCGTCGTTTCAGCAGATCCACCGCGTTCTGAATGACGGTCAGGGTTTTGAGGCCCAGAAAGTCGAACTTGACCAGCCCTGCCTGTTCCACCCATTTCATGTTGAACTGCGTGGCGGGCATGTTCGATTTCGGGTCACGATACAGCGGCACCAGCGCGTCCAGCGGGCGGTCGCCAATCACGACCCCCGCCGCATGGGTTGAGGCATTGCGCAACAACCCTTCGACCTGCTGGGCATAGGTCAGCAGGCGGTCAACCACTTCTTCGGACTTGGCGGCTTCGCGCAGGCGCGGTTCATCGGCCAGCGCCTTTTCAATGCTGACGGGTTTCACCCCTTCGACCGGAATCATCTTGGACAGTTTGTCCACCTGCCCGAAGGGCAGTTGCAGCACGCGCCCCACATCGCGCACCGCAGCCTTGGACAACAGCGCGCCGAAGGTGATGATCTGGCCGACCTTGTCATCGCCGTATTTGTTCTGGGTGTAGCGGATGACTTCTTCGCGGCGGTCCATGCAGAAATCGATGTCGAAATCGGGCATCGACACACGTTCGGGGTTCAGGAACCGTTCAAACAGCAGGGCATAGCGCAGCGGGTCAAGGTCCGTGATGGTCAGCGCATAGGCCACAAGACTGCCCGCGCCCGACCCCCGGCCGGGGCCAACAGGAATGCCGTTATCCTTGGCCCATTTGATGAAATCGGCAACGATCAGGAAATAGCCGGGAAAGCCCATGCCCTCAATGATGCCCAGCTCAAACTCCAGCCGTTCTTCATATTCGGCCACGGGGGCTGCATGGGGGATGACGGCAAGGCGTGCGGCCAGCCCCTCCTTGGCCTGCCGGCGCAGTTCCTGAACCTCGTCATCGGCAAAGCGCGGCAGGATGGGCGCGCGGCGTTCGGCCTTGTAGGCGCAGCGGCGCGCAATCTCGACCGTGTTTTCCAGCGCTTCGGGCAGGTCGGCAAACAGGGCGGCCATTTCTTCGGGGGATTTCAGGTAATGCTGCGGCGTCAGGCGGCGGCGCGGCGCGGATTGGTCCACATAGGCCCCTTCCTTGATGCACAAAAGCGCATCATGGGCTTCATACATCTTGGATTTCGGAAAATAGACATCATTGGTCGCCACCAGTGGCAGGCCCATCGCATAGGTCATTTCCACGAAGGGGCGTTCGGTTACGCGCTGGGCGTCCATCATCTGGCCGTCCTCGCCTGCGTGGCGCTGCAATTCGACATACAGCCGGTCGGGGTAGGTTGCAGCCAGCCGTTCCATCAGCGCGCGCGCCTTGGGCATCTGGTTGGTCTGGACCAGCTTGCCCACGGCCCCTTCAGCCCCGCCGGACAGGCAGATCAGCCCGTCTGAATATTGTTCCAGTTCTTCCAGCGTGACCTGTGGAACGGGCCGGTCCTTGGGCAGATACAGGCAGGAATTCAGTTTCATCAGGCTCATGTAGCCCGCTTCGGACTGTGCCAGCAGCACAATGGGCGCGGGCATGCGCAGTTTCTCACCGGGGGCGGGCGGGTCATAGGCCACTGAAATCTGGCATCCGATGATGGGCTGCACGCCTGCGCCTGTTGCCAGCACCGAAAATTCCAGCGCCGCGAACATGTTGTCCGTGTCCGTCACCGCGATGGCGGGAATGTTCTGGGCGGCGCAATCCTTGACCAGCTTTTTCAGCGGCAAAGCCCCTTCCAGCAGCGAATATTCGGTATGTGTGCGCAGATGAATGAAGCGGGGTGTCTGTGTCATGGGTCCATCCTAGGGGCGCTGGCCGGTCCCTTCAATGGCAGCGGCAGGCCGGCGGCCACGAAAATGACGCGGCTGGCAAGGGCGGCCATACGCTGGTTCAATATGCCCGCTTCATCGCGGAACCGTCGGGCAAGGGCGTTTTCGGGCACAATACCAAGGCCCACTTCATTTGCCACCAGCCAGACCGGCCCCTTGCGCGCGACCAGTGCAAGTTCCAGCGCGGCAATTTGCGCGGGTAAATCATGGTCGGCCAGCAGGTGGTTCGTCAGCCACAGGGTCAGGCAATCCACCAGAACGGGCGCGCCATCGGGCAGTGCCGTCAGGCGCTGCGCAAGATCAAACGGGACTTCATGTGTCTGCCAGCCCGCAGCACGGCGGTCGCGGTGCTGGTCGATGCGCGCGCGCATTTCATCATCAAATGCCTGCGCGGTGGCGATATAGTGCCATGGTGGGGGCAGGGCCGTGATTTCGCGTTCCGCCAGTGCACTTTTGCCCGACCGCGCGCCGCCAAGGATCAGCGTCAGGTCATGTGGCATTCGTGATCACCTGCGTTGACATCGTTATCCATTGGCCGAATGGCAGGTTCGATTGCCACGCATCATTGCCCATAGTCAGGCTGCGGGCACATTTGATGACGCCGTGATGGGTCACAACCAGCGTGGCGGGCGCTGCATGGTCGCGCAATGCCGCCAGCGTGCGTGCGCGCAGGGCGGCCACGCTCTCGCCGCCATGCGGGCGGGCGTGCAGAATGTCACGCGCCCATGCGTCCAGCTGGTCGCGCGGTATGGCGTCCCATGGTTGCCCTTCCCATGTGCCGAAATCCATTTCCGTCAGGCGCGGGTCGATCAGCAGCGGCAGGGCGCGTGCCTGTGCCACATGCTGTGCCAGTTGCAGGCAGCGCGTCAGCGGTGATGACACAATGCGCGACACATCCGGCAATGTATCAACGATGCCGCGCGCAGTGTCCGCAAAGCAGGGCGCAAGCCCCAGATCGCTGCGCCCGTAGCAAATGCCAGCCGCCACATCCGGTTGTGTATGTCGCAGCAGGATCATACCCATGCCACGACCCCGATCAGGCAGGCGGTGGCCGCAATAACTTGGGCGGCGCCCAATGTGTCGCCAGTGTCACCGGCAATCTTGTTGCGTGCAAACCGTAGCCAGACTGCGGATGCAACAGAACTTATGCTTAGCGCAACCAGTATTGCCCCGACGGGCAAGGCCAGCGCGACCCCGAAACCAATGGCCGCCAGAAGTGCTGCACCTGTCAGTGCCAGCCCCCGCGCGCCCAAGGGCCGGTCAAGCCCCGTTCCCGCACCCCGTGGGCGCAGATAGCGGCCCTGCCCAAGGGCCAGCGCCATAATGGCGCGGCTGAACGCATGCGCCAGAACCAGCGCGCCCATCGCCCAAGGCAGCGGCAGCAGCGCCAGACAGACCGTTTGCAGCCCCAGCGCCACGACAAGCGCAAGCACGCCATAACTGCCGATCCGGCTGTCGCGCATGATTTCCAGCGCGCGGTCCGGTGTGCGCCCGCCGCCCATGCCATCAGCGGCATCGGCCAGCCCGTCTTCGTGCAGGGCGCCGGTCAGCAGCAGCATCAGCCCAAGCGTCAGGATCACGGCCACGGGTTGCGGAAAAACCTGCGCGCCCGTCCATAGAAGTGCGGCAGCAACACCCCCCAGCCCCAGCCCCACCAGTCCGAACCAGCAAGGAATGCGTGCCCAGCGTTCCGGCGTATAAGGCGCAGCCCCGCCAACAGGGATGCGGCTAAGGAATTGCAGGGCAAGGGCAATTTCGGCGGCCATGTCGCGCAGGCGGGGCATGGGGTCAGCCCGTGCTTACGCCAGCGCTTTCAAAACTGGCCATGTCGCACAGCATTGCAGCGGCGGCCTTGACCAATGGCCATGCCAGCAACGCGCCCGTCCCCTCGCCCAGCCGCATGTCCAGATCCAGCAGCGGATCGGCACCCAGCCAGTCCAGTGCGGCACGATGGCCCGTTTCCTGCGATCTGTGGCAGAATACCATCGCGGGGCGAATATGGGGGGCCCGTGCAAGGGCCGCAGCGGCGGCGGCGGTGGCGATAAAGCCGTCGACCAGCACCAGCCGTCCTGTTTCGGCGGCTTCCTGCATTGCGCCTGCCATCATGGCAATTTCAAACCCGCCATACTCCGCCAGAATGGTGTCTGGCGTCATGGTATCGGCACAGCGTGCGGCCGCGCGCTGCAAGACGTCGAGTTTATGGGCAAGGGCCGTATCATCAACCCCGGTCCCGCGGCCAACCAGCAGGGGTAAATCCAGTCCCGACAGCTTGTGCAGGACCATGCTGGCAGTTGCCGTATTGCCAATGCCCATTTCCCCGAACGCCAATGCATCAGCGCTGCTGGTGCGCGCGATCTCGGCGCCATGTGCCAGCGCCTGCGCCAGTTGGTCAGGCGTCATGGCAGGGCCGGTCAGAAAACTGGCGCTGCCCGCAGCAATGCGGCGCGAGATCAGTTTCGGGTGGGCGATTGCGGTGCCCGCAACGCCCGCATCCACCACCTGCACAGGAATGTTCAGGGTTGCTGCAAACACATTCGCGGCTGCCCCGCCTGCCAGAAAGTTCAGCATCATTTGCGCGGTGACTTCTTGCGGATAGGCGGACACACCTTCACGCGCGATGCCATGATCGGCTGCAAATATCGTCAAAACGCAGCTTTCGATGCGCGGCGTCAGGCTGTTGCGAAAGGCGGCGATCTGTGCGGCAAGTGTCTCAATGCGCCCCAGCGCCCCGACCGGCTTGGTTTTGGTGTCAATCGCGCGCTGGATTTCAGCAGGGCTAAGGCGGGGTGTCTGGTCGGTCATGGGCGTCCTGATGAAAAAAGGTGTTCTGCCGCCATTATCAAGATAACGGGCCAGCGCAGGAATGCGGTGCAGATTGACCGTAATGTCCCGATTGGCCTGATGCAATCTGAAAGGGGCATTTTATCCGGATCGTCGCTGTGCGGCCATGCCGTCCCGCGAAGGGCCGGATCGTCGGAACTCAGGTTGCCGTTTCTGTTTCACTAGGCGCATGTTGCAAAAGCTGTGCATTCACCGTCGATGTGAAATCACCAAGGGAAAACGGTTTCGCCAGAAACGCGGAATTCCCGATTCTGGCCTGCGCGGCAGACCTGCTATCCTCGGCGTAGCCGGACATGAAAACGACGGGTGTATCGGGGTATTGATCCCTGATCTTGTTGATCCATCCCGGCCCGTCAATGCCGGGCATTATGACATCGGTGACAAACAGATCCGGACGAATGCTGGTGTCGGCCAGAATGTTCAGCGCGGCCTCGCCGGACTCCGCTTCCAGAACGCGGTGACCTTGCAACTGCAAGGCCCGCGCAGCGAAGGACCGGACAGGTGCCTCATCCTCGACCAGCAGCACAAGGCTGCGGGGGCGCATGGACAGTGCGGGCGTTGCGGCTTTGGACGAACGGGGTTTCTGTGACGGTGCGCTGGCCGCTTGTGATTTGAAATACAAACTAACCGTTGTTCCGGTCCCTTCTTCGCTGTCGATAAAGATGAAACCGCCCATCTGTTTGACCAGCCCGTAAACAGTGGAAAGGCCCAGTCCTGTCCCCTCGCCCTGCCGTTTGGTGGTGAAGAAGGGTTCGAATAATTTGGACAGGTTGGCCTTGGGAATACCCTGCCCCTTGTCGCGCACTTCTATGACGGCATAGTCGCCGGGGGGCAGGGTGACCTGTTCGCGCGTCAGGCCCTGCGGCAGTTTGTGGATTGCGGTTTCAATCACGACTTCGCCGCCCAGTGGCATGGCATCGCGCGCGTTGACCACCAGATTGACAAGAATCTGTTCAAACTGGCGCCTGTCCGACCGGATGTTGATGACCTGATCGGCAAAGCGCAGGGACAGCGTGATCTTGGCCCCGACCAGCCGGTTCAGCAGGTGGACCAGTTCCGCAAGTGCGCCTTGCAGGTCCAGTGTTTCAAACTGAAGTGTCTGCTTGCGCGAGAATGCCAGAAGCTGGCGCACAAGTGCAGCGGCGCGGTTGCTGTTTTGCTGGATTTGCATCAGGTCGGGATAGTCGACATCACTGCTGTCATGGCGCATCAGGATCAGTTCGCAATGTCCTGAAATGGCCGTCAGCAGGTTATTGAAATCATGCGCGACCCCGCCAGCAAGCTGCCCGATGGCCTGCATCTTCTGGCTTTGGGTGAATTTCGCTTCCAGTGACTTCAGCTCTGTCGCGTCGTTCATCACTGCCAGTGTGTATCCTTCGGGGCCGGTTGTCAGCGCCCGCAGGGACACCTGAATATATGTTTCTTCGCCATGGCGGACCAGTCGCATGACTTCGGTGCTGCGTTTCAAGCGACCCGAGCGGACATCCTCCATCCATTCGTGAATGGGCCTGCCCAACCCTTCCAGACGGTCGCTGAACAGCGCGTCGTCATGTTTGTTCAGGTGCAAAAGGCGCCGCGCTTCGCGGTTGGCGAAGGCAATGCGTCCGTCCGGTGCGATATGGGTAATGGCAACAGGCAGCAGGTTCAGGGCGGCGTCACCGTCGTCAGGTGTCGGGCGGTCAAGATCGGCAGGCAGGAACAGAACCCCCCTTGAGTCGGTGCCTTGCGGCAGCGTCAAGGCAAGGCGCGTCTGGGATGTCTGCGTCAGCCTGACCTGCGTGATCTGTCCCGGTTCCGGACAGTCAGGGCCAAGAATGTCCTGCAAATGCGCAGGCGCGGTCTCAAAATGCGTTGCAAGCAAGGGCGAGATGTACTGAACCCGCCCCGACAGGTCGCACAGCACCCATTCAAGCGGCAGGTCCGGACTGTCCGGCGCTGACGGATTGGCCGGAATACGCCACAGATAATCGCCGCCTTTGGTCAAGACGATCTCGACGCGGCAGGCATTCGCGCCGATTTGCAGGGTTCGGATTGCATTGCCCTGCGCGCTGGCCTGTTCATGGGTCTGCGCGATAACATTCAGCGGGCTTGCGCAGTAATCGTCCAGCAAGGTTCTGATATCGGGCACGGCCCCAAAGGTTGCGACAGCGGCACGGTTTTGCCACAGCAGGGCCTGATCGCGGCCAGACACCAGCAGACAGGGTGTTTCGGAATTATCCAGAAGGGTTCTTATGGCCTTGTGTTCGTTGCGGTGAAGCGCGTTCAGGACCAGAAGGCCCGCAAACAGCAGCGCCGCCGCCATCAACAGTGAAACCCCCAATGCCAGACCCAGCATCGAGACCGAGGGCACAGCGATCAACCACCACGCGCCAATACAGGCCGCAAAACCGGCCAAAGCAAGCATGAGTAGACTGCGCGGGTGAAGGTCGACAAGGAATTGCATGACTATCTGACGAATAGGTGGCCCTGCCGATGGCATGACCGGAAACGGAACGCTGAAAATGAACTTACAAAAAATGCAGTAAAAATACGGTTAACAGCGCCTTGCTGTCATGCACAACCGATGGTTGCTGTGCGCGGTCTGAATTCAGCCTTTGTGTTGCAACACGGCCAGAAAAAAACCGTCGCCCCCATCCAGCGGGGTAAAGCGCTGTTCTATGCTTTGGCGAAACTGCGGTGCACCTTGCAGAAAGCTGGCGATCTGGCCGGCATTTTCAGCATCAAGCAGGGAGCAGGTTATGTAGCAAAGAACTCCGCCGGGCCTGACATGGTGCTGCGCCTTGTGCAGAATTTCGGACTGAAGTTGCATAACGGCATTCAGGCCCGCGCGGTCCAGGGTCCATTTTGCGGCTGGCGCGCGCCGCCAACTGCCCGAGCCTGAACACGGCACATCAGTAAGCACCATATCGAACAGCCCGACCGGTGCGTGTGTGACGGCGATATTGACACCGGCGCGCAATGCCCGTTCGGGAATATCCTTCATGCGGGCGGGGTTTGCATCATGCGCGGTGACCTGAGCACCCAATGCCGCAAGTGCCAGTGACTTGCCGCCACCGCCCGCACAGTAATCCAGCACACCAGCGCCTTTTGTGACAGGCAGGGCCTGTATCACAGCCTGCGACGCGGCATCCTGTAATTCAACCAAGCCCCCGATAAAGCTGGAGGATTGCCGCAGTTTGCGGGCGTTTTCCATGACTTCCAGCGCAGTATCGGCCAAGGAGTGGGGGCGGGTTGCGATGGCGTCCTGCGCAAGCTGGCGTGCGGCCTCGGCGCGGGTGGTTTTGGCCAGATTCGCGCGCAGAAATACAGGCGCGCGGTGTTGCAGGGATTGCATGACAGCGCTGAAATCAGCGCCAAGGCTGTCGCGCAGATCAGCCGCCAGCCAGTCCGGGCAATCCAGCGCTGCCAGCTCGGACATGGGCGTTTCGGGGGGCTGCATCTCGGCGGGGTCAAGGGCTGCGGGCGCGTAGCCCTGACCGGAGAAAAGCTGTTCTGGTGCGATGCCTTGTGCACGCAGCAACCCCAGTGCAAGCCCGCGTCCGGTTTCTGCCCCGCCCAGATGTGCAAAAGACCGCTTGCACCGCAGGCAGTCAAAGACATGGTCGCGAATGGCCGCGCGGTCTTTTGATCCGGCGAAGCGGCTGGCGCGTGCCCAGCCTGTCAGGGCCTGTTCGGCGGGGGTGCCGGCCAGAATCCGGTCAAGAATCTCGATTGTGGCTTGCAGGCGTGCGGCAGGTGTCATCTGGTTCCCCGAAACTGGCAATGGGTGCAGCCATAGCAAGCCGCAGGCCACTTGACCAGAACGGCCAGCCCCATGCGCCCCACCCGCCCGCCCTGTCGGCCCCTGACCTGTGTCAGGGGCCTTGCGCATGGGGCTGGCCATTCTGGTCGGGCGCAGTGGGGTTATCGCGGGTCTGGCGGGATGGAATATGTCAGCGATGCCCGCGCGACAGGGTCGTCCAGACCTTCGGAAAACAGCAGGCAATCCCCCACAGCCAGAATGCGCCCCAGCTTCAGTATTCTGGCCTGACAGATCAGGTCCACACCCGCCGCCGGTTTGCGCATGAAATCGATGGAGCAATTCGTCGTCACGCTAAGGGCCTTCGGGCCGATCATGGACAGAATCGCCAGATAGACCGACACATCGGCCAGCGCGAACATGGCCGGTCCCGACACTGTGCCGCCGGGCCGCAAATGGCGTTCGTCATGCAACAGGCGGACTGTCACAGCGCGCGGTTCGACATCATCGATGGCAAACATATCCGCCACTTGCTGAAACTCGGATTTCAGGAATTCGGTCAGTGTCTCGCGATTCATTTCCATGCCAGTCCCCGTTGTGATTGACTTTCGCTTATTATCCTGCGCCGCTATAGTCTGCGCAGCAGCGGGGGAATGACAAGATGAGCGATGCAATTGTGCACTGTGACGTAGCGGCAGGAATCGCGCGGGTCACGCTGAATTCGCCGTCCAACCTGAATGCATTGTCTGATGCGATGATCGCCGCGCTGTCTGCGCAGTTTTCAACGCTGGCACAGCAAGATGACGTCAAGGTCATTGTCCTGCGCGGTGCGGGCAAGGCGTTTTGTGCGGGGCATGACCTGAAGGAAATGCAGGCCGGTCGCGCGAGCGATGACAAGGGGGCGGCGTATTTCGCCGACCTGTTTGCACGCTGCGCGGCATTAATGCAGATGATTCCCGCATTGCCGCAACCGGTGATTGCCGAAGTGCATGGCATAGCGACCGCCGCAGGCTGCCAGCTGGTTGCCAGTTGTGACATGGCCGTAGCGGCCGAAGGCACAAGGTTCGGGGTGAACGGGGTGAATATCGGGCTGTTCTGTTCCACGCCCATGGTTGCCCTAACCCGCAACATTCCACGCAAACAGGCATTCGAAATGCTGACCACCGGTCAGTTTATTGACGCGGCGCGTGCCGCAGAGCTGGGACTGGTGAACCGTGTTGTTGCCGCCGATCAACTGGAAACCCAGACGATGGCGCTGGTACAGACAGTTGCCGGTAAACTGGGCAGCGCTGTCAAAATCGGCAAGCAGGCGTTTTACGCGCAGGCCGAGATGGGCGTTGCTGACGCTTATGCGTATACTGCCGATGTGATGGTCGAAAACATGCTGTGGCGCGATACCGAGGAAGGGATTTCCGCCTTTCTGGACAAGCGCAAACCCGATTGGGCGCAATAGACCAGTGCGTCAGGGGCCGCCCGATTGCAGCGGGCCGCCCCTAAGCCATATCAGTTCACGATCGCAGCTTCGGTTGCGTTGCGAATGTCATCTTCGCTGACACCATCGGCGCATTCGACGATTTTCAGCCCACCGTCGACCACATCCAGAACACCCAGATTGGTGATGATGCGCTTGACAACGCCTTGGGCGGTCAGCGGCAGGGTGCAGGCTTTCAGAAGTTTAGACTCGCCCGCCTTGTTGGTGTGGTCCATGACCACCACAATGCGTTCCACACCGGCGACCAGATCCATTGCGCCGCCCATGCCCTTGACCAGTTTGCCCGGAATCATCCAGTTTGCGATATCGCCGTTCTCGGCCACTTCCATTGCGCCAAGGATTGCCATGTTGATCTTGCCGCCGCGGATCATGGCAAAGGATTCGGCACTGTCGAAATAGGCGGTATGCGGCAGGGCCGTCACGGTCTGTTTGCCTGCGTTGATCAGGTCTGCATCGACGTCATCTTCGGTCGGGAAAGGGCCGATGCCCAGCATTCCGTTTTCCGATTGCAGGGTGACGGTCACGCCTTCGGGGATGTAGTTGGCCACCAGTGTCGGAATACCGATACCAAGGTTCACATACATCCCGTCCTGAAGTTCCTGCGCCGCGCGTGCGGCCATTTGATTGCGGTCCCAAGCCATGTGTCGTTCCCCCTTAAGCCGCGCGCGTCGTGCGCTGTTCGATGCGTTTTTCGTGCTGTCCCTGAATCAGGCGGTTCACATAGATGCCGGGCAGATGCACATGATCCGGGTCAAGGGTGCCGGGTTCCACGATTTCCTCAACCTCCAGCACGCAAACCTTGCCGCATTTGGCGGCGGGCGGGTTGAAGTTGCGCGCGGTCTTGCGGAAAATCGCGTTTCCGGTGGTGTCGGCCTTCCATGCCTTGACGATGGACAGGTCCGCCATGATCCCGCGTTCCAGAATGAAGGTCTCGCCGCCGAATTCCTTGTGTTCCTTGCCTTCCGCAATCTGGGTGCCAACGCCGGTGCGGGTATAGAAGCCCGGAATACCTGCGCCACCTGCGCGCATGCGTTCGGCCAGCGTGCCCTGCGGGTTGAATTCCAGTTCCAGCTCGCCCGACAGATACTGGCGCATGAATTCCGCATTCTCGCCAACATAGGACGACATCATTTTCTTGACCTGACGGGTTTTCAACAGCACGCCAAGGCCGAAATCATCCACGCCCGCGTTGTTGGATGCGATGGTCAGATCCTTCGTGCCTGCGTCCCGAATTGCATCAATCAGCAGTTCGGGAATTCCGCAAAGGCCAAAGCCGCCTGCGGCAATAGTCATCCCGTCAAATAGAAGCCCGTCAAGGGCCTCGGTGGCAGTGCCGTAGACTTTCTTCATTGCTTCATTCCCTCCATTCGTGATCTGGCCAATCTGATGGCGCGGCCTTGGCGTGAAGTCAACACTTGCACAGGGTGCGCGCGTGTCAGCTGTCGGCAGGTTTCTTCTTCGGGCTGGCCTTCTTGGCGGCTGGCTTCTTGGCCGCCGGTTTTTTTGCCGCCGGTTTTTTAGCGGTTGCTTTTTTCGCTGCCGGTTTCTTGGCTTTGGGTTTGGTCGCGGCCTTCGCGTTGACCAGTTCCACCGCTTGTTCCAGCGTTATGGTGTCCGGTTCCATGTCCTTGGGCAGCGTCGCGTTGACCTTCTCCCATTTGACATAGGGGCCATAGCGCCCTTTCATCACGGCCAGTTCCCCGCCATCGGGGTGCGCGCCCAGTGTTTTCAAGGGCTCGGCTGCGGTCCGTCCGCGCGTTTGTTTTGCGGCCAGCACCTCGACCGCGCGGTTCATGCCAATGGTGAACACTTCTTCAACATCGGGCAGGTTGGCATATTTCTTGCCGTGTTTCACAAACGGGCCATAGCGCCCGATGCCCGCCTCGATCAACTCGCCATCCTCGGGGTGGGGGCCGACAGGGCGCGGCAGGGCCAGCAGCATAAGCGCGCGTTCCAGATCGATACTGTCAATCTCCCAGCCTTTGGGCAGCGACGCGCGGGGCGGTTTCGGGATGTCCGTTGTCGCCTCTCCGCGCTGCACATAGGGGCCAAAACGCCCTGTCCGCAGCGAAATCGGATCGCCCGCATCATGGCCCAGCAGTTTGCCATCGCCAGAAAGTTCGGCATTGCCCGCGCCCTCGCCGGCAAGTGGGCGGGTGTAGCGGCATTCGGGGTAGTTGTTGCACCCGATAAAGGCCCCGCCAGAACGCGCGGTTTTCAGGTTCAGCCGCCCCGCACCACATTTCGGGCAGGACCGCGGGTCTGTCCCGTCTTCGCGCGGGGGGTACAGATGTGGCGCCAGCACATCGTCAATTTTTTCAAGCACTTCGGTGATGCGCAATTCCGATGTTTCGGCAATAGCGGCAGAAAAATCGCGCCAGAAGCGTTCCAGCACTTCCTTGTAGTCGCGTTCACCGGCGGACACATCGTCAAGCTGTTCTTCCAGCGCGGCAGTGAAATCATATTCCAGATAGCGGCTGAAATAATTGACAAGGAAGATGGTGACCAAACGCCCCTTGTCCTGCGCGATCAGGCGGTTCTTGTCCTTGATGACATAGCCGCGATCCTGGATCGTGGTGACGATGCTGGCATAGGTGGACGGGCGGCCAATGCCCAGTTCTTCCATGCGCTTGACCAGTGTGGCTTCGGTATAGCGGGGCGGGGGTTGGGTGAAATGCTGCTCTGGCGTGACGGAACGCTTGTCCAGTGCGTCCCCTTGGGCCATTTGCGGCAGGCGCTTGTCGTCATCATCGACAACATCATCGCGCCCTTCCTCATAGACCTTCAAAAACCCGTCAAACAGCACGACCTGACCCGTGGCCCGCAGGCCCACCTGCCCGTCGCGGCTGCCAATTTCAACTGTGGTGCGTTCCAGACGCGCGGCTTCCATCTGGCAGGCAATGGTCCGTTTCCAGATCAGGTCATACAGCTTGCGCTGGTCGCTGTCGGTGATCTTCAGGCGGTCGGGGCTGGTGGCCATCTCCGTGGGGCGGATACATTCATGCGCTTCCTGCGCGTTCTTGGCCTTGTTTTTATACATGCGCGGTGATTTGGGCACATAATCCGCGCCATAGCGGTCCTTGATGACATCGCGTGTGGCCATCACGGCCTCGGGCGCCATGTCAATGCCATCTGTCCGCATATAGGTGATGTAGCCCGCTTCATACAGGCGCTGGGCCGTGGACATGCAATGCTTGGCCCCCATGCCGAATTTGCGGCTGGCTTCTTGTTGCAAGGTCGATGTCATGAAGGGGGCAGACGGGTTGCGGCTGCCGGGTTTTGCCTCGACCGAGGTGACTGTCAGGTCGCGGGACTGGACGGCCTGCACCGCAAGTTCCGCCGCTTCTGACGTCGCCAGATCGAACTTGTCCAGTTTCTTGCCCGCGAAACTGACAAGTTTGGCCGCAAATTCCACCCCGCGCGGCGTCGTCAGGCCGGCGGTCACACTCCAGTATTCCTGTGCGCGAAAGGCCTCGATCTCCATCTCGCGCTCGACAATCAGGCGCAGGCAGACCGATTGCACGCGCCCTGCGGATTTTGCGCCCGGCAGTTTGCGCCACAGCACAGGCGACAGGTTGAACCCCACCAGATAATCCAGCGCCCGCCGCGCCAGATAGGCGCGCACCAGTGGCATGTCCACTTCGCGCGGGTTTTTCATGGCTTCGGTTACGGCGGCTTTCGTGATCGCGTTGAACACGACGCGCTTGACGGGGGTGGTTTTCTTGATGGCGCGCGATTTTTCCAGCGCTTCGGTCAGGTGCCAGCTGATCGCCTCGCCCTCGCGGTCGGGGTCGGTCGCAAGGATCAGTTCGTTGTCGTCCTTCAGGGCATCGGCAATGGCCTTGACGTGCTTGCGGGAATCGCTGGCGACTTCCCATTTCATCTCGAAATCATGTTCCGGATCGACAGATCCATCTTTCGGCGGCAGGTCGCGAACATGGCCAAAAGACGCAAGAACCGTATAGCCCGGCCCCAGATATTTGTTGATTGTCTTGGCCTTGGCGGGCGATTCGACGACGACGACTGCCATAAAATTCCTCAGGTTATTCTTGTCCGAACGGGGTTGCGCGGGCTGGCCTTAATGTGAGGGCGGGGCAGGGAATGTCAATGCAGCGTGCAAATGGGGCGCAAGTTTGCGCTAAACTGCGGCTGGTTCAGCGCGCAATAAATTCCGTCTGCGCAGGCGATCTATCAATGCCGCGCATCCGGTCTGCTGACCAATCCACCCGGGTGGCGTTGAACCTGACCTTGCAGTTCCAGCGTCACCAGTACTGGCGAGATCTGCGCTGCGGACATCTGCAAATCGCGGATAAGCTGGTCTTCTGCGGTCGGGGACGGGCCAAGCAGCGCAAGGATGCGGGTGTCCAGCGGGGCGGTATTGTCGGGTTCGACCGCATGTGTCCGGGATGTGCGTGGCGCGTTGTTGCCGGTTGCTGTTGTGTCGGGTTTGCCCCTGTCCGCGGCTTTTGGCGGACAGTCTTGCAGGCGGCGCAAGACGTCCAGAATGTCATCAACATGGCGCACAAGTGTCGCCCCGTCGCGGATAAGCCCGTTGCACCCGCCTGCGCGACCGTCGACAGGGTGGCCGGGCACGGCCATGATTTCACGCCCCTGATCCAGCGCATCGCGGGCGGTAATCAATGTGCCGGATTTTTCCGCCGCTTCGACAACCACCACAGCCAGCGCCAGACCGGAAATAATGCGGTTTCGTGGCGGAAAATGGCGCGCTTGTGGATAGAGGCCCATGGGCGCTTCGGACAGGCGCAACCCCTGATCGGCGATCGCGGCGGCAAGCACCGTGTTTTCCGTGGGATAGACAACATCGACCCCGCCGCCCATGACGGCAATCGTGCCGGTTTTCAGGCTGGCATGATGTGCTGCTGCATCTACCCCGCGTGCAAGGCCGGAGACGATTGTATATCCTTCATGCCCCAGCCCGTCAGCCAATGTGCGCGCCATGCGCGTCCCAAGGCTGGAGGCGTTGCGCGCCCCCACAAGGGCAACCATGGGCCGCAAAATGGGGGCGCGCTGGCCCATGCACCACAGCACGGGGGGCGGGGCGTTTATGCTGGCCAGTGTCGCCGGATAGGCATCGGTGCCGAAGCACAGCATCCTTGCCCCCTTGGCGCGGGCAAGGTCGATTTCGGCGCGCGCCTTGTCGGCGGGAAACGGAACATAAGCGTCCACCCCTGCGGCCTGCGCAATCTTTGGCAGGGCATCCAGCGCCGCTTCTGCGGACCCATATTCCGACATAAGCCGAAAGAACGTGGATGGCCCGACGCGGGCAGATCGAATGAGGCGAAGCCAGGACAGCCTGTCTTCTTCCTTCGTGGGTGGGGTGAAGGGTGGGTGAGAAGAAAACAAATCTTTCGCCATCCGATCAACCTCGCCTCATTCTTGCCTTAATCTGCACCGAGTTAGTTAAAACATTGTAAAGATTCGCACCCGCTTTGATGTTTCTTGAAAATTAATCTTCTTTTCCTGCGTCAGGTGGCGCTTCCGCCGACTGTCAGACCGCCAATCATCAATGTTGGCTGACCCACGCCCACTGGCACCCATTGGCCTGCCTTCCCGCAGGTGCCCATGCCCGGATCAAGCGCCATGTCATTTCCGATGGCGCGTATTTTGGTCAGTGCGGTGGCACCGTCGCCGATAAGCGTGGCCCCTTTGACGGGGGCGCCGACCTTGCCATCCTTCACGCGATAGGCTTCGGTGCAGGAAAACACGAATTTTCCGTTGGTAATATCAACCTGCCCGCCGCCGAACCCCACCGCATAGATCCCGTCCTTCAGGTCGGCCAGAATTTCGGCGGGCGTTGCATTGCCGCCTTGCATATAGGTGTTGGTCATGCGCGGCATGGGCGCATGCGCATAGGATTCGCGCCGCCCGTTTCCGGTGGCGGGCACGCCCATCAGGCGCGCATTCTGTCGGTCTTGCATGTAGCCTACCAGCACGCCGTCCTCTATAAGGACATTGCGCGCGCCCGGTGTCCCTTCGTCATCGATGGTGATGGACCCGCGCCGGTCGGGCAGGGTGCCGTCATCCAGCACCGTGACACCCTTGGCCGCGATCTGCTGGCCCATCAGGCCCGCGAAGGCCGAACTGCCCTTGCGGTTAAAATCCCCTTCCAGCCCGTGGCCGATGGCTTCGTGCAGCAAAATACCCGGCCAGCCGGGGCCAAGCACCACATCCATGACGCCCGCCGGTGCAGGTTCCGCGCGCAGATTGACGACAGCGATGCGCAGCGCCTCCCGGGCCATGGATTGCCAGACATCGCGCTCCATGACGCCGTCCAGCCCCGCGCGCCCGCCACCGCCCGCACTGCCGGATTCGCGCCGCCCGTCCTGTTCGACAATGACGGATATGTTCAGTCTGCTCATGGGGCGGGTGTCGCGCAGGCGCAGTCCTTCGGGGCGCAGGATTTCCACCTGTTGCAACGATGCAGCCATCGACACGGACACCTGAACAACGCGCGCGTCCAATGCCCGCAGAAAATCGTCAATTTCACGCAGCAGGTCCAGCTTGACCGAAAATGCCGCGCCCGAAATGGGGTCCGCGTCCGTATACAGGCGCTGGTTGGTGGGGCTGGGCGCGTCGGCCAGGGTTCCGCCACCATGTCCGATGGCCAGTCGCGCGGTCTGTGCGGCGCGGCGCAGCGCGTCCATAGTCATATGTGTGGAATGCGCATAGCCCGTCACCTCGCCCTGCACCGCGCGCAGGCCAAACCCTTCGGCAGCGTTATAGCTGGCCGATTTCACACGCTGGTCATCAAGCAACAGCGATTCCGACACGCGGCGCTCCAGAAACAGCTCGCCATCATCGGCACCGGCTGTGGCATCTTGTAGCACCTTCAAGGCAAGGGTTTCATCCAGCATGGTGTCGAAGGGGCGAAAATCTGTATCACTCATGTATATTTAACCTTCTGTGTCAGAGGGATGCCGCGCTGCGCTACAGCTTGACATGCTGTCCTTGATCTGGATCAAAAACGACATTCTGTCGCATCGTTTTGCTTGTTCTATGTTCAGGAATATGATTTTACAAAGACAAACCTCAACGGGATTCCATGGCATGCCGGAAATGTGCGCGTGCCAAGGCAAGCGGCAGAATCGCCGCGTAGAAGAACGGGAAAAGAAATATGCGCCTTTTCAAAGCTATAACGCCATTGATCGCCGCGTTTGTGTCGGTTGTTGCCGCGACAAAAGCTGCTGCTGACGACTTGTTGCCGCAGTTGCCGGTTCTGGGCGCACCCGTGCCGGACGGCACATCGCTGCAGACGCCCTTCACCGCGCTGGCGCGCGAGGTGCGGTTTCTGGACGATCTGCTGTTGTGGATCATTGTGCCGATTACAATCTTTGTTACGGGTCTGCTGATCTGGGTGATTGTGTTTCACAACCGTCGCGCAAACCCCGAACCCGCGCGTTTCACACACAATACCCCCCTTGAGATTGCATGGACTGTCGTGCCTGCGCTGATCTTGCTGTTTATCGCGCTGTTCACCTTCCCGGCGTTGCGTCACCAGCAGATCATGCCGGAAGCTGATGTGACCATCAAGGTGACAGGATTCCAGTGGTATTGGGGCTATGAATATGTCGATCACGGCGTTGAATTCTCTCAGTTCATGCTGGAGCGGGACGAACTGGAAGACTACGGCTATACCGATGATCTGTATCTGTTGGCGACCGACACGGCCATGGTTGTGCCTGTGAACCAGAATATCGTGTTGCAGGTTACTGCCGCAGACGTGATCCATTCCTGGACCATTCCCGCCTTCGGCGTGAAACAGGACGGGGTTCCGGGCCGTCTGGCAGAATTGTGGTTCAATGCCGAAGAAGAAGGCATTTACTTCGGGCAGTGTTCGGAACTGTGCGGCATCGCGCATGCCTACATGCCCATCACCGTGAAAGTGGTTAGCGAAGAAGAATACCTTGCATGGCTGGAACGTCAGGGCGCGCAATTCGCGGACGCCCCGCGCGCATCGCAGTCCGTGCAGGTCGCATCTTCGGACTAATCCCAGATTGTCCGGCAGTCCTGCCGGACAGCCACACCCGATCAGGTGAAGCAAATGACCGATATCCGTGCCGATATCAGCTATAGTGACAACAAAGAGGCTGGCTTCAGCGATTACATCGCGTTGCTGAAGCCGCGTGTGATGTCGCTTGTCGTGTTCACGGCGCTTGTCGGGCTGATTGTCGCGCCGGGCGCACTGCACCCGATCGAGGCGCTTGCCGCGATCATCTTCATCGCGCTGGGCGGCGGGGCATCGGGCGCATTGAACATGTGGTGGGATGCCGACATCGACAGCGTGATGAAGCGCACGGCGAAACGCCCCGTTCCGGCTGGCAAGATCGACGCGCGAGAGGCAATGTCGCTTGGCTTCGCATTGTCGGGTATTTCGGTGATCATGTTGTGGCTGGCGACCAATGCGCTGGCTGGCGCGTTGCTGGCCTTCACGATTTTCTTCTATGCCGTGATATATACGATGTGGCTGAAACGCGCGACACCGCAGAACATTGTCATTGGCGGTGCAGCGGGCGCGTTCCCCCCGATGATTGGCTGGGTCGCGGTGACTGGTAGCATCAGCCTGGAAGCCTGCCTGATGTTCATGCTGATCTTCATGTGGACACCGCCGCATTTCTGGGCCTTGGCGCTGTTCATGAAAAGTGACTATCACAAGGCCAATGTGCCCATGCTGACAGTCACGCACGGGCGCAAGGCCACGCGCACCCATATTCTGGTCTATACTGTCGCGCTGGTTCCGTTCGCGCTGGCGGCAGGGTTCACGTCGATTGGCGGGCCGGTCTATCTGGCGCTTGCGCTGGTGCTGAATGCAATGTTCCTGCAAGGCGCATGGGCCATCTGGCGGCGCAGCGAATCACAGGCAGACGCTGACGGCTATGCTGTTGAGAAGCGCGTTTTCCGGTTTTCGCTGGCCTATCTGTTTCTACATTTTGGCGCATTCCTTGCCGAGGCTGCCCTGTCGCGGGTAACTGTCTATGCAGATTTCGCCGCGATGTTCAAAATACTGGAATTGTTCTGATGGCCATCACCCGCGAACACGAATTGCACAAACGCCGGTCCGGACGCAATGTCGGACTGGCCGTTGTGCTGGTGGCGTTTATCGCGCTGGTATTTGGTCTGACGATCGCCAAGGTCCAAAGCGGGGCAAGCCTGCAAGCCTATGACCACAGCTATCGCCCGGCCCTTGACCCTGATAACGTGAGGTTCCCGCAAAGATGATTGCATTCTGGCAACGATTGACTGGCATTCAGAAAACCACTGTTCAGACCGTAGGCGTGGTGCTGTTCATGGGCGCTATGGGCTGGGCTGCTGTGCCGCTGTATGATCTGTTTTGCCGTGTCACCGGCTATGGCGGCACCACAAACACGGCGGCTGCGTCCTCGGGGGTTGTGCTGGACCAGACAATGCGCATTCGGTTCGATGCGTCAGTGGCGCGCGATTTTCCCTGGAGCTTCAAGCCGGTGGATCGCGTTTCGGAAATCAGGATCGGCGAAGTCGGCCTTGCTTTCTATGAAGCGCATAATCCGACCGACCAGCCTATTGCGGGCACTGCCAGCTACAATGTCAGCCCCTATGAAGCCGGTCGTTTCTTCACCAAGATTGATTGTTTCTGCTTCGAGTTGCAGGTCTTGCAGCCGGGCGAATCCGTGCTGATGCCCGTGACCTATTTCGTGGATCCGGATATTCTGGACGACCGCGATGCCCGCGGCACACATACAATCACGCTGTCTTATACTTTCCACGCTACGGATATTCCGGCGGATTACGTCGCCCCGGAACCCGCAATGACAAACTGAACTCGCGCATAAAACCGAGCAATACGAGGGAACTTTCACAATGGCGCATGAGAAAAACCACGACTATCACGTTCTGCCGCCGTCGATCTGGCCATTTGCGGGGGCTGTCGCGGGCTTCGTGATGCTATATGGTGCTGTCTTGTGGATGCATGACAGCGGCCCATGGATGTTCCTGATGGGACTTGTGGGCGTTCTGTATGTCATGTTCGAGTGGTGGAAAAGCGTTGTCATCGAAAGCCATTCGGGCGACCATACGCCGGTTGTCGTTCTGGGCCTGCGCTACGGGTTCATTCTGTTCATCATTTCGGAAGTGATGTTCTTCGCGGCTTGGTTCTGGTCTTTCTTCAAACATGCGCTCTATCCCATGCACCCCGAGGGGCTTAGCCCCGCGATTGATGGCGCGTGGCCACCCGCCGGGATCGAGACATTCGACCCTTGGCACCTGCCGCTGATCAACACGTTGATTCTGCTGATTTCGGGCTGTGCGGCAACATGGGCGCACCACGCGCTGGTGCATGGCGACAA
Organism: Roseinatronobacter sp.; assembly: GCF_051859525.1. NCBI lineage: Bacteria > Pseudomonadati > Pseudomonadota > Alphaproteobacteria > Rhodobacterales > Paracoccaceae > Roseinatronobacter > Roseinatronobacter sp. The sequence goes on from NZ_JBHYFM010000007.1 coordinate 121,531, forward strand.
GCGCGAAGACGTGAAATTGGGCCTGTGGATTGCAGTTTGCCTTGGGGTGATCTTCACCTTCCTGCAAGCCTATGAATATACCCATGCGGGCTTCGGGTTTGCGGGTAATATTTACGGCGCGAACTTCTTCATGGCGACCGGCTTTCACGGGTTCCACGTTATCGTTGGCACCATCTTTCTGGCGATTTGCCTGATGCGCGTATATGCGGGTCATTTCACCGCAGAACGGCATGTGGGCTTTGAAGCGGCGGCGTGGTACTGGCACTTTGTTGATGTGGTGTGGCTGTTCCTGTTCGCTTCGATCTATGTTTGGGGTGCATAGGCGCGGTACATCTGCGCGCATATGACCGAAACCAGAAAGCGCGGGCCGAGAGGCGCGCGCTTTTCACTATCAGACTTGGGAAAACATGCTGAAGCAGATCCTTATTCCAGCGATTTTCGGACTGGTTGGCACGGCCATTCTGGTGAATCTTGGAGTGTGGCAGCTTTCCCGCGCCGAGGAAAAGGCCGCCCTGATCGCGGAAATGGAGGCGCGCATTTTCCAGCCGCCTGTATCCTTGCCGGATACGCCGGACCCTGACCACGACCGCTACCTGCCTGTGGAAGTGACGGGCAGTTTCGTCGCGGATCATAGTTTTGCAATGGCAGCGCAGCGCGCGCAGGGGCCGGGGTTTCACCTGATATCGGTTCTGGAAACGGATCAGGGGCGCCGCATCATGGTGGATCGCGGGTTTCTGCCGGAAGCGGCGCGAACGGGGCTGGCTGTCGAATCAGGTCCGGTCACGCTGGCGGGAAACCTGCACTGGCCGCGCGATGCAAATGACTATACCCCGGAATTCGACGCGGGCCGCAATTTGTTCTTCGCGCGCGATGTGGGCCAGATGGCCGCGTTGCTGAATGCCGAGGAAATGCTGGTTGTGCTGCGCCGCACGTCCGAACCCATGCCCCCCGCAACCCCCGTCCCTGTGTATGAGGTGCGCCTGCCCGACAACCACCTGGGCTATGCCGTGCAATGGTTTTTGATGGCGATTGCATGGCTGGGGATGACAGTTTTCTTTCTGTGGCGTATCACGCGCCAACGCGATCAAGGATCAGACCGGAAATGAAGTATATTTCAACCCGTGGCGCAGCACCTGCGCTGACTTTCGAAGCCACCATGCTGACGGGGCTGGCGCGCGATGGCGGCTTGTACCTGCCCGACCATGTGCCGCCCATGACGCAGGCTGAAATCGCATCGCTTGCGGGGCTGAGTTACGAGGAGCAGGCCTATGTCATCATGCGCCCGTTCATTGGCGATACATTTCGCGACGACGAATTCCGCAGCCTGATTGCGCAGGCGTATCAGGGGTTCGGGCACCCCGCCCGCGCGCCGCTGAAACAACTGGCGTCGAATCATTTCCTGCTGGAACTGTTCCACGGCCCCACACTGGCCTTCAAGGATTTCGCCATGCAGCTGATTGGCCAGCTGTTTCAGGCAGCGCTTGCGCGCTCGCGGGATCGGGTGACGATTGTGGGCGCGACATCGGGCGACACCGGATCGGCCGCGATCGAGGCGTTCAAGGGGCTGGACAACGTGGATGTGTTCATCCTGTTCCCGCATGGCCGCGTGTCCGAGGTGCAGCGCCGTCAGATGACCACACCCACAGACGCCAATGTCCACGCGCTGGCTGTTGATGGGGATTTTGACACCTGTCAGGCGCTGGTCAAGGATATGTTCAATGATTTCGCGTTCCGCGACAGTGTCAAGCTGGCGGGCGTAAACAGCATCAACTGGGCGCGTGTTCTGGCGCAGGTTGTCTATTACTTCTCTGCAGGGGTCAGCGTTGGCGCGCCCTATCGTCCTGTCAGCTTCACGGTGCCCACGGGAAACTTTGGCGATGTGTTCGCAGGCTATATCGCGCGCCAGATGGGCCTGCCGATTGAAAAGTTGGTTGTCGCAACCAATCACAACGACATTCTGCACCGCGCCATCACGTCAGGGGGCTATGTCACCGATGGGGTCAAGCCCTCGATCAGCCCGTCGATGGATATTCAGGTCAGCTCCAACTTTGAACGCGCGTTGTTTGACGCATACGGGCGTGACGGCGCGGCTGTCGCGCAGTTGATGGATGAACTGAAGGCCAGCGGCGGATTCCATATCTCGCAAGGTGCGCTGGAATTCCTGCGCGAAGTCTTCGCCTCTGGTCGCGCGTCCGAGCAGGAGACATCGCAAACGATAACCCGCATCCATGCACAGACGGGTGAAATCCTGTGCCCGCATAGTGCCGTGGGCGTTCATGTCGCAGAACAGCATCTGTCCGCAACGCCCATGGTGACACTGGCAACCGCGCATCCGGCAAAATTCCCTGATGCGGTGGAAGCGGCCATGGGCACGCGTCCGGCGCTGCCCGAACGCATGGCCGACCTGTTTGAACGCCCCGAACGTGTGACGCGCCTGAGCGGTGATCTGGCGGAATTACAGGCCCATATTCGCGGGAATATTCGTAAATGAGTGTGCAGATAACGACATTGCCCAACGGGTTCCGTATTGTGACAGAACCCATGGCAGGCTTGGAATCCGCCGCGATTGGCCTGTGGATAGAGGCGGGCGCCCGCCATGAAGGGGCGCATCAAAACGGGGTTGCGCATTTTCTGGAACACATGGCCTTCAAGGGCACTGCGCGGCGCAGTGCCTTGCAGATTGCCGAAGAAATCGAGGATGTGGGCGGGTATATCAACGCCTATACCTCGCGCGAGATGACGGCCTATTACGCGCGGGTGTTGCGGGCGGATGTGCCGCTTGCGCTGGATGTGCTGGCCGATATCGTGCTGAATCCCGCGTTCGAGCCGCGCGAAGTCGAAGTGGAACGCGGTGTCATCTTGCAGGAAATCGGGCAGGCGCTGGATACGCCCGATGATGTGATCTTTGACTGGCTGCAGGAAGCGGCCTATCCGTCGCAGGCGCTGGGTCGGTCTATTCTTGGTCCCAGCGCCGCTGTTTCGGGCTTTTCCACCGACGATCTGCGTGCCTTCGTGGGCACCCATTACGGGCCGGGCCAGATGATTCTGTCGGCAGCGGGTGCCGTGGACCATGACACGCTTGTGCGTCTGGCCGAGCCGTTGTTCGGGCATCTGGTGGCCAAGCCGTTCCAGAATGCGGAACCCGCGCGGTTCCACAATGGCGAACGGCGCGAAACCCGCCAGCTGGAACAGGCGCATTTTGCCTTCGCACTGGAAGCGCCCCATTACCGCGCAGAGGATTTCTATACATCGCAGGTGTTTTCGGGGGCATTGGGCGGTGGCATGTCGTCGCGTCTGTTCCAACGCCTGCGCGAGGAACGCGGGCTATGCTATACTGTCTTTGCGCAATCGGGGGCGTATTTCGATACTGGCATGATCACCATCTATGCCGGAACCGGCGCGGATGAGATTGCGGATCTGGCGTGGCTGACAATGGACGAATTGAAGCGCGCTGCCGACACCCTGTCCGAACCCGAGGTTGCCCGCGCCCGCGCGCAAATGAAAGCGGGTTTGTTAATGGGGCTGGAAAGTCCGTCCGCGCGCGCCGAACGGCTGGCAAAACTGCTGTCAATCTGGGGCCGTGTGCCCGATCTGGCCGAGGCCATTGCACGGATCGACGCGGTCACTGCGCAAGCGGCGCGCGATCATGCGCGGGCCTTGCTGCAAGGCAGCCGCACGGCGCTGGCACTCTATGGCCCGATCGAGCGCGCGCCGCGTCTGGCAGAACTTGGCGACAGGCTGGTTGCCTGATGCTGGGTTTGCGCGGCAAACTGCGGTTGGAAACTGACAGATTGTTTCTGCGTTTGCCGCAGCATGCCGATTTTCGTCAATGGGCGGAATTGCGCAGGCAGTCATCCGGCTTCCTGACCCCGTGGGAGCCGACATGGTCGGATGATCACCTGACGCGGCGGGCATTTACCAACCGCGTCAGTTGGGCCACGCGCTGCCACAAGCAGGATACGGCGCTGCCCTTGTTCATTTTCCGGCACGAGGATGCCTGCCTTGTTGGCGCGATCACGCTGGACAATATCCGGCGCGGTCCCGCGCAGGCAGGCACGCTGGGTTATTGGGTTGGTGCCCCTTTCGCCCGACAGGGCTATATGCGCGAAAGTATTGCCGCGCTTGTGTATCATGCCTTCAGCCTGATGGACCTGTCGCGGATAGAGGCCGCCTGCCTGCCCGAAAACGCCGCCTCTCGCGGGGTGCTGGAACGGTCGGGGTTCAAATATGAGGGCGTTGCCCAAAGTTATTTGCAGATCAACGGCAGGTGGCGCAATCATGTGCTGTATGCCAATTTACGAAATGACAGACGCGGGCGCACGGATGTGCGCTAGGCGCGATAGGGCCTGCGCGCGCAGCGCCCCACCCGCCCGCCCCCGGGCCTGCGCGGGTTCGCGCAGACCCTTGGCACTGCGCGCGCAGGCCCTATCTGGCAGCGTTATCATCGTGCATTGAAGGAAATACCGGATGAGCCTGAACCCTTGCGATGGAGATTTTCTGGACCGGCTTGCCGCTGATCTGCCGGAGGGCACCTTGCGCCCCGCCGAGCCGCGCTTTCTGGAAGAACCGCGCGGGCGTTGGCAGGGGCAGGCGGGGGCCGTGGCCTGCCCGCGCACCACCGCCGAGGTGTCCGCAATCCTGCGCGCGGCCCATGACGCACGGGTGGCGGTTGTCCCATACGGGGGCGGCACCGGTCTTGTGGGCGGGCAGGTGGCCACGGGGGGGCTGGTTCCGCTGGTCCTGTCGCTGGAACGGATGACCGCGATCCGGTCGGTGCATAGTGCCGAAAATGTCCTGATCGCAGAAGCGGGGGCCATTCTGGCCGATGTGCACAAGGCAGCCGGGGATGCGGAGCGCCTGTTTCCGTTGTCACTGGCCTCCGAGGGGTCGGCGCGAATTGGCGGGTTGCTGGCGACGAATGCGGGCGGTGTGAATGTGCTGCGCTATGGAAACGCGCGGGATCTGGTTCTGGGGCTGGAAGTGGTCATGCCTGACGGGCGTATCTGGAACGGGCTGAAACGCCTGCGCAAGGACAATACCGGATATGATTTGCGCAACCTGATGGTCGGATCAGAAGGGACGTTGGGCGTTATCACCGCCGCCAGCCTGCGCCTGTTTGCGCGTCCTGCGCGACAAGGCGCCGCGCTGATGGTCGTCAACAGCCCTTATGCAGCGCTGTCGCTGCTGGCATTGGCACAGGCGCGGTTGTCGGACGGGATATCTGCCTTCGAACTGATCGGGGGCATGGGGCTGGATTTTCTGGCCCGCACCATGCCGCAGGTGCGCCAGCCATTCGACAGCCCGCCCGACTGGATGGTGCTGATTGATCTGGGCCTGCCGCAAGGCCTTGACCCGTCCGAAGCGCTGGAGGGGGTGTTTGCGCAGGCCCTTGAGGCCGGTCTGGTCAGTGACGGCGTTATTGCGCAGAATATGGGCCAGCGCGCCGAATTCTGGACCTTGCGCGAATCCATACCGGAAGCGAACCGCCATATTGGCGCTGTGTCCAGCCATGACATATCGCTGCCGTTGTCGGCCGTGCCGGAATTCATTGACCGCGCGGGCCCTGCGCTGGCTGAAATTGACACATTTCGGGTGAATTGCTTTGGCCATCTGGGGGACGGGAACCTGCATTACAATGTCTTTCCCGTCGCGGGCCGCAGCCGCGCAGACCACGAACACCAGCGCGACAGTATCAAGGCCTGTGTGCATGATCTGGTGCATGCGATGGGCGGGTCCGTCAGTGCCGAACACGGAATCGGGCGGCTGAAAACGGCTGATCTGGAAAAATACGGCGATCCGGTCAAACTGGCCGCCATGCGCGCCATCAAACGGGCCCTTGACCCCCACGGCATTATGAACCCCGGCGCGGTGCTAGCCGATACCGAAATGCAGCCCGAATAGGGCTGCCGCGCCCCCGAAAATCGTCAGAACCGCGCTTTTCGTCAAAAAACTGATGGCAATCGTGGCAATGGCGGCGCTGATGCGCACCGGATCCAGCGCGCCACCCGCCGCCTGCGGGAACAGGATCAGCGGTGTAATCATACCGGGCATGATGGCGACAGCCGTATAGCGCAAATGCCGCAGCACCCATTCGGGCAATTCGCGATTGCCGATAATGCCCAGAAACGACAGGCGCAGCAGGAATGACCCCAGCCCAAGCCCGATGATAACGGTCCATATCTGCGCTGTGCCGAAGGTCATGCCTGCCCCTGTCTGGCGCGCGTCATGCGCCGTTCTGTTTCCGCACCGGCCATCATGGCCAGAACCGCCGCAACCAGAAGCCCAAGGTTGAATGGCATGAAGCTGAAAACCAGCACGCCGATGATCGACACCAGTGCAGCGACGACATGCGCCAGCGTGCGCAACATTGGCACGATCAGCGCCAGAAAGGTAATCGGCACGACAAAGTCGATGGGCAAGCCGGACGGCACCGCAGTGCCCAACGCCGCCCCCGCCCATGTCGCCATATACCACACCGGACAAATGGGCGTGACGACCCCCATATAATAGGCAAATTTCTGGCCATGGGACATATGGGGCTGTTGTTCGTATTTCAGCACGGACGCTGCATAGGATTGGTCGACCATGAAATAGGCAACGATACCGCGCCGCCACCAACTCATGGCGCCCAGATGCGGTGCAAGCGATGCCGAATACATCGCCATGCGCAAATTCACCGCCAGCGAGGCCGCCAGAACAATCAGCACGGGCGCGTTGTCCAGCATCATTTGAAGGGCAACGAATTGCGCGGCACCTGCAATAACCAGAACCGAGAAGCCCATGGTTTCCAGAATATTCAGGCCGGATTCTGTGGCAACAATCCCGAAGACTGCGCCGAAGGGCAGTATAAGCAGGATGAAGGGCGTTCCGTCCCTGAACCCCTGCCAGTAGTCACGAGAATTGGTCATGGCGGCGCTGGTATCCTGTCAGGTGCTGACATTCCTCTGGCAAAGAGGACTGCCCGAAAGTTGAGTATTTGGGGCAAGATGATGCTTGAATTTAGTTCATGTGTTCAAGATTGTTATCTGCCGGAGGGAGGGGTTTCAAGCCATTGTCGCGCGGGTTGCGCGTGTTTGCGTTCACGCGCCCTGCCTTGATAATTTATGATTGCGTGTTTCTTATGCGCAAGCCTGTCAGGTGTTTTGCACAAAATACCCTAGCGCGAAAATACACCGCTGACCCGCCCCAACAGCATGAACGCCCGCGCCGAACGGGTGTCTGCCATTGCGGCGATTTGCGCGTCATCGGCCTGTTTTTCAAAATCCGCAAAAACCTTGTCAAATTCGCGCAGGAACAAATGCGCGGCTTGTCTGAAATCGGCGTCGTTGCGCATGCGCCCTGATGTCAGCGCGAGGCAGGACCGGTCCCGTATGCCGCCAAGTGGCGCAATCAGTGCGCCGCGTGCCCCATTGGCAAAGGCACGCCAGAATTCCGGTCGCGCGCGATCGGGGCGCAAATCATCCATGTAGATACCGTCCTGTGCCAGACGCGTCAGGACATCTTGCGCGCAGCGGATCAGGGGCGCGCAGCGCGTGTCGTTCAATGCCCTGCGCAATGCGTCAAAGCCTTCGGTGTCATTTTCGTCTTCGGGAAAGTGCAGGGCGCGGATCAGCTCGGCCGGTGTCGGCCCTGCGGGCGCGGACTGGCCGATATCGCCAAGGGCAAGGGCTGGTTGTGCGTCATCCGCAACGGCGGCGCCCTGCGGGGTGGACTGGTCGCGCGCGCGGTGTGAAAAGAACAATGTCAGGCGGGTATCGGTCTGTTCCTGCGCATTGCTTAGCGCGTCGATGCGGCTTTGGGCCACGGGGGACAGGGGCGCGGCTTCGTGCTTGCGTTCGGACAGGACGCGGCGCAAATCATCGCTGCTGCGTTGCAGGTGCAATGCCTCTCGCCGCAAGTCGCGCGCAATCGCAGCCAGATACAGGCAGGCCGACACCAGAAGGGCGGGCATGAACACCGCTGCCGCGATCAGGGTGACCGTCGTGCCATCCATGCTGTTGAAATCTGCAAGCAGCACGAAACCCGCAGCCGCCAGCACCCAGATCAGCCCCCCCGCAGCCAGCAATGCCCCCGACCTTTGCGGGCCATGCGCCTTGTCTGGTGCGGGGGGGCTGGTTATGGGGACAGGTGCGCGGGCCATTGGCCTAGCCGAACTTTATTTCCAGAATTTCATAGCTTTTCGTGCCGCCGGGGGTGCGCACATCAACGCTGTCGCCTTCGTCCTTGCCAATCAGGGCGCGGGCGAGGGGGGCTTTGATGTTCAAAAGCCCCTTTTCAAGATCGGCTTCCGCCTCTCCGACAATCTGGTAGCTGCGCTCTTCTTCCGTGTCCTCGTCCAGCAATTTGACATGAGCGCCGAATTTGATGGACCCCGACAGTTTGGACGTGTCGATTACATCGGCGCGCGACAGGATTCCTTCCAGTTCCTTGATGCGCCCTTCAATGAAGCTCTGTTTTTCGCGGGCGGCGTGGTATTCGGCGTTCTCCGACAGGTCGCCATGTTCACGGGCCTCTGCAATAGCCCGGATGATCGCGGGACGGTCCTGCGATTTCAATTGGCGCAATTCGGCGTCCAGCATCTTCTGGCCGGCGCGGGTGAGGGGCAGTTTTTCCATGTCACGTCACCATATAATGTAAAAGACCGCCCGCGGCGAAGGCCGGGGCCGTCCAGATAAGTCAAGCCATCAGAACGCAGGCTTGCACGGATTGCAAGCACAATGACAGCGACCGGCAGCTTCGGTTGCGCGAACACGCCGTTTGCCGCAATTTGGACGCTGCGTTTGCATTGACCCCATGGGCGCACCTGCGCTAGGTCAACTGCGACAGATTATGTCCCACATGCCAAGCCATGCGCAATAACAGGAGCCACCATGACCGGGATGACACGCGAAACCATGGAATATGATGTCGTGATCGTGGGGGCGGGGCCTGCGGGCTTGTCTGCCGCGATCCGTCTGAAACAGCTTGATGCGGATTTGAATGTCGTGGTTCTGGAAAAAGGGTCCGAAGTCGGCGCGCATATCCTGTCGGGTGCGGTGCTGGACCCCTGCGGTCTTGATGCGCTGATCCCCGACTGGAAGGACCGCGGCGCCCCTGTCACGGTGCCGGTGCGGCGTGACAATTTCTATATGCTGGGCGAGGCGGGGCAAATTCGTGTGCCCAACTGGCCCATGCCGCCCTTGATGAACAACCATGGCAATTACATCGTGTCCATGGCCAATGTCTGCCGCTGGATGGCCGAACAGGCCGAGGGGTTGGGCGTCGAGATATTCCCCGGCATGGCCTGTTCGGAACTGGTTTATGACGGCGCGCGCGTCAAGGGCGTGGTCGCGGGCGAGTTTGGCAAGAACCCGGACGGCACGCCCGGTGACGGCTATGAACCGGGCATGGAGCTGCACGGCAAATATGTGTTCCTGTCCGAAGGGGTGCGCGGGTCACTGTCCAAGGAAGTGATGGCGAAATACGACCTGTCCAAGGGGCACGAGCCGCAGAAATTCGGCCTTGGCATGAAGGAAATCTGGGAAATCGACCCCGAAAAGCACCGCGAAGGCACAGTGACCCACACAATGGGCTGGCCGCTGGGCGGAAATGCGGGCGGTGGCAGCTTCATTTACCATCTGGACAACAATCAGGTTTACGTGGGCTTTGTGGTTCATCTGAACTACGCCAACCCCTATTTGTCGCCCTATCAGGAATTCCAGCGCTTCAAACATCACCCTATGGTGGCCGAGTTGTTGAAGGGCGGTAAACGTGTGGCGTATGGCGCGCGTGCCATTTCGGAAGGGGGCTATCAGTCCATTCCCAAAGTCGTGTTTCCGGGGGGCGCGTTGCTGGGCTGTTCGGCGGGCCTGGTCAATGTGCCGCGCATCAAGGGCAACCACAATGCCATGCTGTCGGGCAAGGCCGCAGCAGAAGCCGCGTTTGATGCCATCACGGCGGGCCGCGAAGGCGATGAACTGACGGCCTATGAAACCGACCTGCGCGAAGGGCCTGTGGGCCGTGACCTGTGGAAAGTGCGCAATGTCAAACCCATGTGGTCGCGCTGGGGCTTGTTGCCATCGTTGAAACTGGGTGGTCTGGACATGTGGACCAATACGCTGGGCTTTTCGCTGTTTGGCACCATGGGCCATGGCAAGACCGATGCCGCCGCCACCGGCGAGGCCAAGGACCACAGCCCCATTGATTACCCCAAACCCGATGGCAAGATCAGTTTTGACCGGCTGACCAATGTGGCCTTCAGCTTCACCAACCACGAAGAAAGCCAGCCTGCGCACCTGACACTGAAGGATGCGTCCGTTCCCATTGGTGTCAACCTGCCCAAATATGCCGAACCCGCGCAGCGCTATTGCCCCGCCGGTGTTTATGAGGTGGTCGAGGAAGAGGGCAAGGACCCGCGTTTTGTCATCAACTTCCAGAACTGTGTGCATTGCAAGACATGTGACATCAAGGACCCCAGCCAGAATATCCACTGGGTGACACCACAGGGCGGGGACGGGCCGAATTACCCGAATATGTGATCGCTGGCCGATCTGACGATTCTGTGCGCGGTGGCTTTTTCCCGTATGGGCGATTGCCACCGGCAGGGTGGAACACTAGTCTTGTCAAAGTCATCCATCAGACGGAGTGCGCGCCTAGTGTCAAGTTTCCGCCATCTGGCTTCGGCCATCAGCTTTATCGCGCTGTGCGCTGCCGCGCCGGTAATGGCACAGACCAGCCCTGCGGATGCCGCGGTTGATCTGCCATCCGGAATGGCAGGGGCGTTTCTGGCTGGCCGTGTCGCAGTTTCATCAGATAATTTCACCCAGATGGCGCAGAATTACGACCGCGCCGCCGAACTGGACCCCGACAATGCGCTGTTTCGCGAACTGGCCATGCAGGGCCATTTGCTAAGCGGTGATTTCGCGCGTGCCGCAACACTTGCCGCGCAGGCCGACGCCCGCGATGTCGGCAGTCAGGTTGCGCAGGTTATTTTGCAGGCAGATGAATTCGCGCGCGAAGCGTATGACGCGGCGCTTGCGGCTGCGCAGGATGGCCGCCAGACTGGCCCGCTGACAGATGCGCTGGGTCTGGCATGGGCCAAACTTGGTGTGGGCAGCATGTCCGAGGCCCGCGCGGCGTTCGACGCCATCATTTCCGAAACACCCGATCTGGCCCCGTTTGCGGTATATCACAAGGCGCTTGCGCTGGCGCATGTCGGCGACATGGAAGGCGCAAGCGAATTGTTGACAGGCGAAGTGGACGGCCCTGTCAGCCTGACGCGGCGCGGGATCGTGGCCCATATCACCATTCTGTCGCAGCTTGGTATGTTTGACGAAGCGCTGGCGCTGGCCGAAAGCATGTTCGGCGCGACACCGGAAGGGGATGTGGCGCGCGTGGTTGCCGAATTGTCGGAAGGGCGGGCTGTGCCGTTTACCACGGTCCAGTCCGCGCGCGATGGCATGGCCGAGACATATTTGCTGCTTGCCTCGGCCTTGCTGGGGGAACAGGGCGACTGGCTGCCGCTGGTTTACACCCGCCTTGCACTGGCCTTGCGCCCGGATCACCCTGACGCCATTTTGCTGGCAGGCGAGTTGCTGGAGCAGGCGGGACAGTATGATCTGGCGCAGCAGGTCTATGACAAGATGCCCGCCGATGATGCGCAATTCCTGAATGCGCAGCTTGGCAAGACCAATGCGCTGTACCGCGCGGGGGAAACCGATGCGGCGATCGAATGGTTGCAGGGCTTCGTTGCAGACACGCCTGATTCCGTCATGGCATTCAGCACCCTTGGTGACATGCTGCGCCGCGAAGAACGGTTTGAAGAAGCTGCCGATGCCTATAGCCGCGCCATTGACCTGATTGACGAGTTGGAGGAACGCCATTGGGTCTTGCTCTATACACGTGCAATCGCGTTGGAACGCATGGGAGATTGGGATCGTGCGGAACCGGAGTTCCGCCGCGTGCTGGAATTTGTGCCTGATGAACCGCAGGTTCTGAACTATCTTGGCTACTCGCTGGTGGAACAGCAGCGCAACCTTGATGAAGCGTTGGAGATGATCGAGCGCGCGGTCGAGGGGGAACCTGACAGCGGATATATCGTTGACAGTCTGGGCTGGGCGCTGTTCCGCATGGGCAAATATGATGATGCTGTCCCCGTCATGGAACGCGCGGTTGAGCTTATGCCGAATGATGCCATCCTGAATGATCACCTTGGGGATGTGTATTGGGCCGTGGGCCGCCACCGCGAAGCACGCTTCCAATGGAGTCGCGCCATATCATTCGCGCCCCATCCTGACCTTGACCTTGATCGTGTGCGCCGCAAACTGGATGTCGGGCTGGATGTCGTGTTGGAGGAGGAGGGCGCGCCCCCGCTGGGCGCATCCACCGAATGACCGCGCATGAATTGGCACCGGCCAAGGTGAACCTGTCGCTGCATGTGACCGGCCAACGTGAAGACGGCTATCATCTGCTGGATTCGATGGTTGTATTCACCGATGCAGGCGACCAGCTGGAAACAACCCCCGACAACGGCCTGCATGTTACCGGACCAGAAGCGTCTGCACTAAGTGCGGGGCCGGACAATCTGGTCCTGCGTGCCGCGCACCTGATGGGCACGCCACAGATCAGCTTGCGGTTGATCAAGGCCCTGCCGGTTGCTGCGGGCATTGGTGGCGGGTCGGCCGATGCGGCCGCTACCCTGCGCTTGTTGGCGCGCATCACGGGCAAGCCGTTGCCACCAATGCCGGAAATTCTTGCGTTGGGGGCTGATGTGCCCGCCTGTCTGGCAGGTGCGCCCTGCCGCATGCAAGGCATTGGCGAAGTGTTGACCCTGCTGCCGCCCTTGCCGCCCTTCTGGCTGGTGCTGGTCAATCCGCGGGTTGCCGTGTCCACGCCACAGGTGTTTCGCAGTCTGAACAACCGCAACAACGCACCCATGCCCGCCGATTTGCCCCACTGGCCGGATGTCTATGCGCTGGCAGATTGGCTGCGCGGGCAACGCAACGATCTTGAAGCGCCCGCCCGTGCCCTAGCGCCGGTGATATCACAAGTCTTGCGGGCATTGACTGAAAACCCCGATTGCGCGCTGGCGCGCATGTCGGGGTCGGGGGCAACCTGCTTTGGAATTTTCCCCACGGAACAGGCCGCCAGCGCCGCAGCGCAGATAGTTCAGGAACGCCACCCAGACTGGTGGGTTGTCGCAACAGGCATTCGCGCGCCCCGCGCCCTGATCAGTTGACGCGCGCCACAACGTAATCGGCCAGATCGGCCAGCATCTGGCGTAACGGATGGTCGGGCAAGGGGGCAAGGGCATCCTTGGCGCGTTGGGACCATGCCAGCGCCTGTGCGCGCGTGGCGGTCATCGCGTCATGCCTCGCCAGTAGTTCAAGCGCGTGTTCCAGATCGCCATTGCGCTGGTCACGTTTGCCAATCGTGCGCGCCCAGAAGCCGCGTTCATCCGCATCCGCCGCCGCAATCGCGCGAATGACCGGCAGCGTCACCTTGCCTTCGCGGAAATCATCCCCGATATTCTTGCCAATACCGGCACCTGCGCCGCCATAATCCAGATAATCATCCACAATCTGGAAGCTGATGCCCAATGCATCACCATAGGTGACCAGCGCCTGAACCTGTGCATCAGGGGCCGCAGCGATAACCGCGCCGGCTTCGGTCGCGGCAGAAAACAGCGCCGCCGTCTTGCCACGGATCACGCGCAGGTATTGTTCTTCGGTTGTGTCGATATTCTGCGCGGTGGTCAGTTGCAGCACCTCGCCTTCGGCAATCGTGGCGGATGCATTTGCCAGAATATCCAGCACCCGCAGCGACCCGCATTCAACCATCAGCTGGAAGGCGCGCGCAAACAGGTAATCCCCCACCAGCACCGATGACTTGTTGTCCCATAGCAGGTTTGCCGTGGCCCGCCCGCGCCGTTGCGCGCTTTCATCCACAACATCATCATGCAGCAGGGTTGCGGTATGGATGAATTCGACCGTGGCGGCCAGATGGTGGTGATATGGCCCTTGATACCCGCACAGATGACTTGCCGCCAGAACCAGCATGGGCCGAATGCGCTTGCCGCCTGCCTCAATCAGATGGGCGGTAACTTCGGGAATGCGGGGGGCATGTTCCGACGCCATGCGCGCACGGATAAGCTGGTTCACTTCCTGCAGGTCATCGCGTAGATACTCTGCCAGAAGGTCATGCGGTGCCCGGCTGAAATGCTGCGTATCCATTGATATTACCGTGTCCCATCTCGACAAGTTTGCCCTATGGCAAATAGAGTGATTTCATGAAAGAGCTATTGCGCACGACCGACCCGACGATCATCCCCTTTGCGACTGCCCTGCTTCAGGGCGAAGGTATAGAGGTGTTCGATATAGACGTCCATATGCACACCATCGAATCAACGCTTGGCATGATGCCACGGCGCTTGATGGTGCGGCGTGAAGATCACTTCATGGCCGTATCTGTGTTGCGCGAAAATGGCATTCCCCTGCATGACTGACCATTTCCCCGATGATGCCCTGACGCAGGATGCGTTTCTGAACGGGCGCGTCATGGCATTGCAGCCGCGCGATGGCTACCGCGCGGCCACAGATCCGGTATTTCTGGCCGCCAGTGTGCCCGCGCGCACGGGGCAAAACGTGCTGGAACTGGGGTGCGGGGCGGGGGTGGCGTCCCTTTGTCTGGGGGCGCGCATTGGCGGGCTGACGGTCGCGGGCGTAGAAGTGCAACCCGCATATGCGGATCTTGCGCGGCGCAATGCGGCGGCAAATTCCGTGGATATGACCGTGTTTGACGCCGATCTGACGGCGTTGCCCGCGCCATTGCGTGACCAGCGGTTTGACCATGTTATCGCCAACCCGCCCTATTACGCAGCGCATGGCCCATCGTCCCTTGATGCAGGCCGCGACCGCGCCCTGCGCGAGGAAACGCCGCTGGGTGCGTGGGTCGATGTGGCGCTGCGCCGTGCGCGCGATGGGGGGTATGTCACATTCATTCACCTGAGCGAACGCCTGCCCGACCTGTTGGCGGGGTTTGTGTCGCGCGCATCGCTCACAGTGTTGCCATTGGCCGCGCGTGCCGCGCGTCCGGCGCGGCGCGTGATTGTGCAGGCCCGTAAGGGGGGGCGCGCGCCATTTGTGTTGTTGCCGCCGCTGGTCATTCATCAAGGGGACACCCATCCCGGTGATTGCGACCATTTTTCAGGGCACGCGCGCGCCATTCTGCGCGATGCCGCCGCGCTGGACATGGCGGCGGTCATGCGGGCGTAACTGCTTGCCCCCGGCGCATGGCGCTGCATATAAGGGCGCATGGCAGCGCAGCTAGATTACACCACGATCAACGAGATTTTCCGCCGGTTCCACGCGGCCGACCCCGAACCGAAGGGGGAGTTGGATCACGTCAATGTCTATACCCTTGTGGTGGCGGTGGCATTGTCGGCGCAAGCCACGGATGTGGGTGTGAACAAGGCCACGCGCGCGCTGTTCCAGATTGCCGACACCCCCGAAAAGATGCTGGCCCTTGGCGAGGAGGGGCTGATCGAGCATATCAAAACTATCGGCCTGTTCCGCAACAAGGCCAGGAATGTCATCAAACTTAGCCGCATTCTGGTTGATGACTATGGTGGCGAAGTACCCTCCAGCCGTGCGGCGCTGCAATCGCTGCCCGGTGTGGGGCGCAAGACCGCGAATGTTGTGCTGAACATGTGGTGGCGCATGCCCGCGCAGGCCGTGGACACGCATATCTTTCGTGTGGGCAACCGCACCGGCATTTGTCCGGGCCGCGATGTCACGGCGGTGGAACGCGCGATCGAAGATCACATTCCCGCCCCCTACCAGCTTCATGCCCATCACTGGCTAATTCTGCACGGCCGCTATACCTGCAAGGCCCGCAAGCCCGCTTGTGGTGCCTGCCTGATCCGCGACCTGTGCCAATTTGAGGAAAAGACCCTATGAAAACCTACCAGATTGCCGGTATCGGCAATGCGATTGTCGATGTGATTTCCAAAGTTGATGACCGGTATCTGGACCGGATGGATATTCACAAGGGCATCATGCAGCTTGTGGACCGCGACCGCGCAGAGGCACTTTTTGCCACCATGGACGACCGCGCGCAGGCGTCAGGCGGGTCTGTTGCCAACACCTTGGCGGGTGCGGGCAAGCTGGGGCTGAAATCCGCGTTTCTGGGCCGCGTCAATGATGATGAACTGGGCCATTTCTATGCCCGCGACACCGATGAAATGGGCGCGGTTTTTGTGAACACGCCTGTTGCGGGCGGTGAATTGCCGACATCACGCTGCATGATCTTTGTGACGCCGGATGGTGAACGCTCCATGAATACCTATCTGGGTATTTCGTCCGAATTCGGCCCCGAAGATGTGGATGAAGCGGTCATTGCAGACAGTGATATCGTCTTTCTGGAAGGGTATCTGTTTGACAAGGACAAGGGCAAGGATGCCTTCCTGAAAGCAGCGCGCGCCTGTCGTGCGGCAGGTGGCAAGGCGGGGATCGCGCTGTCGGACCCGTTTTGCGTGGACCGCCACCGCGATGATTTCCGCACCCTTGTCGCGGGCGAGATGGATTTTGTTCTGGGCAATGAACAGGAATGGGTGTCGCTGTATCAGGCCAATGATCTTGATGATGCGCTGGCACAGGCGGCGCGCGACTGCCCGATGCTGGTCTGCACGCGGTCCGGTGATCCGGTGGTGATTATCCATAACGGCACGCGGGTGGAAATTCCCGTAAATATGGTGACGCCCGTTGATGCAACCGGCGCGGGCGACCAGTTTGCGGCGGGGTTCCTGTATGGACTGGCCACGGGCCGCGATATGGAAACTGCAGGGCGTATGGGGTGCATCGCCGCTGCCGAAGTCATTGGCCATATCGGCGCGCGTCCGAAAACCGACCTGCACGGCGCGTTCAAACGCGCAGGGCTTGTGGGGTGATCATGGGCCGCGCCGGTGTCAAGGCTGGCGCGGCATGGTCAAGGCCGGATCAGCGCGCAAGCGTTTCAGCAACCTTGCGAAGGTAGCGCGTGACAAGGTCTTGCGCGCTGGACGGGGTTGCAGCTTCGGCATAGCACCGGCATTCGGGGGCATTGCCCGAGGGGCGCAGATGAACAATGTCCCCGTTGCAAAATGTCACGCGCAGCCCGTCTGTCATGTCGACTGATTTTTCCGCAGGACAATCTGCAAAAAACGCCGCACGCGCCTGCGCATCATCGCGCAGGGTGGCAATCAGCGCGATGGATGCGTCGGTGGGAATGTCTTGCAGCCGGTCTGCCGCGGTAAAACGGGGGGGCAAGCCCGCAACCATGTGATCAATGCCTGCCCCCGCCGACTGCGCAAGCGCCAGCGGCGCGATAACAGGCAGCAGGCAGTCGCGTGTCATAAGCGGGGCCAGACGGCCCGCCGGACCACGGGCGGCAAACCCCAGAAGAAAGCCGCCATTGGCTTCATAGCCCACCACACGGGCGGCAGGATTTGTGGCCAGCACGTCCTGCATTGCGGCAATCACATGGGGTGATCCGATTCGCGTGCGCCGCACGTTGTGAAATTCCGCCATAGTGTCGATCATGGAATTTGACGACACAGGCGTGCAGATCACATCTGCCCGCAGGGCGCGGGCGGTCAGAACGCCCAAGACATCGCCCGCAACGACCTGACCCCGCGCATCGCACAGCAGCGGGCGGTCTGCATCCCCATCGGTGGACACCAGCGCGTCAAGCCGGTGGTCCCTGCACCATTGCGCCAGTTGCGCGCGCGTTTCGGGCGCGACCGCTTCGGTATCGACGGCAACGAAATTATCGGCGCGCGCCAATGCGACAGGCACAGCCCCCAGCCCTGCAAACACATCCATCATCAGGTCACGCGCAACCGAACTGTGCTGATAGACCCCGACACGCAGCCCGCGCAGGGCACGCGGGCCAAAGGCATCCAGATAGCGCGCGACATAGGCGCTGGCGGTTTCGGGCGCGTCAAATGTGTCGGGCTGGCGTCGGGCGACCGGCCAGCGCCGACCCCGTGCTGCAAGGATCGCGCCTTCATCCTCTTTGGAGATTTCGCCGGAAAGGGTATAGAATTTCAGGCCGTTCCGGTCGGCAGGAATATGACTGCCAGTGACCATGATTGCACCGCATCCGCGTGTTCCCGCCGCCAGCGCCAGCGCGGGTGTCGGCACCGCGCCCGCGTCAATCGCGTCCAGCCCTGCGGCGCGTATTGCCGCAAGGGTAATCGCTGCAATCTCCGGTGATGACGCCCGCAAGTCCCGCCCCACCATGACGGCCCCGCCATGTTCGCAACATGCCAGATAAGCGCGCACGACATCGGTTATCAGGTCCGGTGTCAGTTGGCTCACTAGGCCGCGCAGGCCGCTGGTTCCGAATTTAGGGGCCATGGGCTAATCCATCCAGTCAGATACTTAGAGCATGTCGCGTTCATTCGCATTCGCTTTACATACTCTAACTTATTGGTTTTGCATGTTCGAGAAGCCCAAAACCGGTTCCCACTTTTGAGCAACATGCTCTAGATAATATGTCAGGATTCGGGCTGACACGCAGGCAATGGGAATGACCACCTTCGTACGCGGCCCCGTCAGTGGCCAGACGACAGGAAACGCGATTTCAGGTATTGGCCATATCCGCTTTTGCCCAGCTTGTTCGCCTGTGCATCCAGTTGTGCGCGTGAAATCCAGCCTTGCTGAAAGCTGATTTCTTCGGGGCAGCCGATTTGCAGACCCTGACGCAGTTGCAGTGTGCGCACAAAATTCGCGGCATCCAGCAGGCTGTCATGGGTGCCTGTGTCCAGCCATGCATAGCCGCGCCCCATGGTTTCAACCGATAGCGTGCCTTCCGCCAGATAGAGTTCCAGCAGGCTT